>JALHTP010000317.1 GCA_022865725.1 Methyloceanibacter sp.
CGGCGGCCCGGTCGAGACGGGGCGCGGCTTCGTGCTGCACAGCGCCGATTATTTCAAGGCCGAGAGCACGCTGCCCATCGACGAGAGCGTCTGTCTCACCGCGACCATCGACATCTTGCGCGACATCGCCAAGGGCACCGGCCCCGACAAGGCGCTGCTCGCGCTCGGCTATGCCGGCTGGGCGCCGGGCCAGCTCGAGACCGAGATCCATGCCAATGGCTGGCTCAATTGTCCGGCGGACCCCGAGATCATCTTCGATCCCGCGGTCGACCGCAAATATTCGCGCGCCTTGCACAAGATCGGGATCGATCCGATCCGTCTCGTCAACGATGCAGGCCACGCTTAGACCCGGCGCGCGGATCGCGCGCCGACCTCCTCACGAAGGGGAGGCATGGAGTCTTGGCTAGGTCGCGGAAGGAACGGTGCCGGGGCCGGGCAGAGCCGGCAGCGGGGGGACGCCTCCGACCTGCACTTCCAACCCCTTAGGCGCCTGCGGCTCAGCCGGCGCGCGGGCACGCTCGCGCTCACGGCGCTTGCGGTGACTGGCGAGCGCGGTAAGCAGGCTGGCGACATCCTTGGCCGACATCGGCTCGCCGTAATAATAGCCTTGGCCGTATTCGCAGCCGATCGAGCGGAGATAGCTGGCGTCGGCCTGCGTCTCCACGCCCTCGGCCACCACCTCCTTGCCGAGCTCATGCGCGAGCGCGATGACCGAACGGAGGATCAGCGGCGTCGAGCCGTTGAGCCCACTGTCGCGCACCAGCGAGCGGTCCACCTTGATGGTGTCGCAAGGGAAGCGGTGCAGATAGCTCAGCGAGCTGTAGCCGGTGCCGAAATCGTCGAGCGCGAGGCTGGCGCCGAAGGTCTTGAGCCAGGTGAGGATCTCCACCGCGCGCTCGGGATTTTCCATCACCAGCGACTCGGTGATCTCGAGCTTGAGCGTGCCTTTGGGGACAGCTTCGCGCGCGAGCATCAGCCTGATCTCCTGCACCATGTCCTGGCGGAAGAGCTGGCGGCTCGACACGTTGACGCTGACGAAGAGCGGATCGCGGTCGCGCGGCAGGAGCTTGTGCCAGCGGCTTGCCTCTTCGAGCGCCTGGTTAAGGACATAGCTGCCAAGCTCGACGATCAGCCCGGATTCCTCGGCAAGCGGGATGAAATCGTCGGCGCCGAGCCGGCCGCGGGTCGGATGGTCCCAGCGGAGCAGCGCCTCGAAGCCGGCCAGCTGGTTGGAGGCGAGCCGGGTAATGGGCTGGTAGAGCACGGCGATCTGCTGCCGCTCGAGGGCTTTCCGCAGCTCGCTTTCGAGCGGAAGCTTGCTCTCGTCCTCGCCCCGCATGGATGGATTGAAGATCTCGATGCGGTCGGCGCCGGCACGCTTGGCGCGCAGCATGGCAAGCTCACCTTCGCGCAGCATGTCCTGCGCCGTCACCTTCCCGTCATGCACCACGATGCCGATCGAGGCGGTGAGGATGATCTCCTTGGCGCTGATCTTCATCGGCGTGCGGAGCGCGCGCCTGACCCGCTCGGCGAGCGTCGCCACATGATGCGGATCGGTCTCCGAGATCAGGAGAACGGCGAACTGATCGCCGCCGAGACGGGCGAGCGTGTCTTGGGGATTGAGGTGGCGGCCGAGCCGGCGGCCGAGCGTGAGCAGCATGCTGTCGCCGATGACAAGGCCGAAGCTCTTGTTCACGTTCTTGAAGCGGTCGATGTCGATGAAGATCACGGTGGGACGGTTGGCCTGACCTTCGCGGGCGCGGGTGATGGCGCCTTGCAGGCGATCCATGAACAGCTCGCGGTTGGGAAGCCCGGTGAGGCTGTCATGCACCGCGTCATGGATCAGCCGCTCATGCGAGCGCTTGAGATTGGTCACGTCGCGCATCAGCCCGGTGCAGCGCAGCAGCCGCGCGTTCTCGCTCGGCGTGGCGTGCGCGCGCAGATCGTACCAAAGATAGGTGCCGTCGTGACGCCGCAAGCGGAAATCGATCTGTAGGTCGCCGCCCTGCTTCTCCTGCAGCGACCACAGCATGAGCCGGAAGCGCTCGCGGTCGGAAGCGTGCATATGCTGGAGGAAATCCTCGACCGCGACGTTGAGCGCGCCGGGCTCGAGCCCAAGCTCCTGCTCCACCTCGTCGGCCACGGTGATCTGGTCTCGGCCGGCATACCACTGGAAGATATGGGCGCCCGAGCCGTCGACGGCCAGCGACTTCATCTGCACGAGGCTCGGCGGCCCGAGGCTCAAGGGATTGCCGCCCGAGCGGAAGGCGAATTGCGTCACGGTGAAGCCGAGCAGCACGAGGATGAGTACGAGCCCCGCCACCAACCCGGAGACGACGAGGTCGCCGGAGAGCTTGCCGAGCACGACCATGGCGGCGCCGAACAGCCATACCACCAGCAGCATCCAGCTCGGGATGAGCGAGAGCGCCCGGTCCTGGCCGCGCAGGGCAAAATAGCCGATGAGGCCGGCGCCGACCCCGGCGATGGCGACGAGCGAGGCGCGCGCCAGGCCTGAGGCGAAGGCGGGATCGACAATGGCGACGAAGACGAGCGCGAACTGCGCCGCGATCCAGCACCAGAACAGGGTCCTGATCCAGACATGCCAAAGCCCAATGCGGAGGAACGTGTAGAGGAACAGAACCAGGCTCGCGGCAAGCCCCGCTTCCGCCGCCGCGCGGTACAGCGCCGTGCGGTCGGGGCCGACCGGGAACAGCTTGTTCCAGAAGCCGAAATCGACGCAGAAATAAGCCAGCGCCGCCCAGGCGACGAGCGCGGTGGCGGGGAAGATGGCGCGGTGGTTGGCGCCGAAGATCGCCGTTAGAAAGATCGCCAGCAGCCCGGTGATGCCGAGCAGCACGCCGTTGAACAGCATGCGGTCCTGCTGCTTCGACTGATAGGCGTTAGGGTCCCAGAGCGTGAGCCGCGGCACCTGCGCCGAGCTCATCTCGGCGGCAAAGGTGATGGTCTGCCCGGGTTCCAGGTTCAGCCGGAACATGTCGGCGCGGTCGCTTTTCAGCGGCTCGGGACGGAAGCCGAGCGAGGGGGTGACGGCGGCGATGCGGCCGGCGTCAAGCTCGGGCCAGAACACGCGCGAATTGACCAGCGTATAGCGCGACGCGACCAGCCAGCGCACGATGCGCTCGGAAGTCGGGTTGGACAGGGCGAAGACCAGCCAGCCGGGATTGGTGCCTGGCGTGGAGGCGGCAACCGCCATGCGGCCGACATAGCCGTCGGGCCCGGGCGCCGTCTCGATCTGCAGCCGGTCGCCGCGCCCCTCATAGAGCTCGCCCTTGGCGGTGATATCGATCTTTTCCTGATTGGGCTCGACGGAGATCGCCTCGATGGCGTGGGCGAACCCCGCCGGCAGGAAGAGGGCCGCGGCAAGGATGACGCAGGCGAGCGCGGGCCGCAGCCCGTCCCGACGCCAGGAAGGCGCCGCTTCACCTCGTACCGAGGCGCTCAACTCCGCCATTCCTCCCCCGTCTCTTGCTGCTCGTGACATGCGCGCTAGCGGCGCGTGTCGGCATCGATCAGCGCGTAAAGCAGATGGTCCTGCCAAACGCCGTTGATCCGCAGATAGCGCCGCGCGAGTCCTTCGCGCTTGAAACCTGTCTTCTCCAAGAGCTTGACCGAGGCGGCGTTGGTCGGCAGGCAGGCCGCTTCCAGCCGGTGCAATTCGAGCGAGTCGAACACGAATGGGATCACGGCGCCGACGGCAGCCGTCATATAGCCCTGCTTGGCGTATTTGGCGCCGACCCAGTAGCCGAGCGTACAGGACTGGGTCACGCCGCGCCGCACGTTGCAGAGCGTAAGCCCGCCGACCAGGCCCCCGGTCGAGGCGGCGAAGATGAACAGCGCATAGCCCACATCCTCGCGGAGATCGCGCAAATAGTGGCGCACGCGCCGGCGGAACGAGGCGCGCGACAGCTCGTCAGTGGCCCAAAGCGGCTCCCAGGGCGTGAGGAACTCGCGGCTCTGCGCCCTGAGCTCGGCCCAGGCGGGGTAGTCGGACATCTGCGGCGTACGCAAGGTGACATTGGCGGACTCAATAACCGGCCCTAGATCGCTTGGGGAGGCGGCTCGCAATAACGCCATGGCTCAAGCACCCTCTCAAGCGGCCCGGCTCGACGGAACGGTGAATTTTTCCGCCACCCTATCGAATCTTGCAACATGAAGAATGGGCCCAACCGTGGCAAGGCTCAGCGGCGAGCCTAGCATGCGCTCAACCAAAGCTTGCAGGTGTTGAGCCTGGACCTGCTCCAGCCTCTCGATCAGCTCCTCGGTGGAGAGCGGGCGGCCATGAATGAGGATCTGGCGGGCGAGCTGCTCGGCGCGCGCGCTCGAGCTTTCCAGACCCGCCAGCAGCCCCATCTTGAGCTGGGCCTTGACGCGGGCGATCTCGTCGGCAGTGAAGCCCTGGTCGGCCGCCTTGACCAGCTCGTCGCGGATCACGGCGAACAGCTCGTGCGCGCGATCGGGGCCGCCGGCGGCGTGGATGGCGAACATGCCGCTGTCGGAAAGGCCGCTGGAGAAAGCATAGATGGCGTAGCAGAGCCCGCGCCGCTCGCGCACCTCTTGGAAAAGGCGCGAGGACATGCCGCCGCCGAGCGCGCCCGCGCAGATCTGCGCGGTGAAATATTCCGCATGGCGATAAGGCGGCGCCTGGAAGGCAAGCACGAGATGGGTCTGCTCGAAGGGCTTGTCCGAGCGCCTGGCGCCGCCTGCATAGAGCGCGCTCTCCGGCTGCGGCGTAGATTCTGTGTCGAACGACCCAAGCCGACGCTCGGCCTCGGCGACGAGCGCCGCGTGGTCGACGGCGCCGGCGGCCGCCAGCACCATGTTGGGGCCGTGATAATGGGCGGAAAGATAGGAGCCGAGATGGGCGCGCTTGAAGCGGCTCACGCTCTCCACCGTGCCGAGGATCGGACGGCCGACCGGCTGATCGGGAAAGGCCGCCTCCTGCACGAGGTCGAAGACGATGTCCTCGGGCGAGTCCATGGCGGCCGCGATCTCCTGCAAGATCACGTCGCGCTCGCGGGCAAGCTCGCCCCGCTCGAAACGCGGGGAGACGATGATGTCGCTCAGGATGTCGAGCGCGAGCGGCATGTCCTTGCGCAGCACGCGCGCGTAATAGGCGGTCGAGTCGACGCCGGTCGCGGCATTGAGGTCGCCGCCGACCGCCTCGATCTCCTCGGCGATATCCTTGGCGCTGCGTCGTGCCGTGCCTTTGAAGGCCATATGCTCGAGGAAATGGGCAACGCCATGCTCGCCGAGCGCCTCGCTCCGGCTCCCAGCTCCGATCCAGATGCCGATGGATACGGTCTCGACCTCGGCCATGGCATGGCTGACCACCGTCAGGCCATTCCTAAGCTTGGACCGCTCGACGCTCACGCGCGCACCTCGGCCTTGCGGGTCTTCCCCCGCGCGCGCGCGTTCGTCTCGATGAAGCTCGCCACCGCGGCATAGTCGTTAGGCAGATGCGCGCAGCGCTCGTGCTGGCCAAGCCTGAGCCGCAAGCGCTCGGGCTGCTCGGGC
>JALHTP010000318.1 GCA_022865725.1 Methyloceanibacter sp.
CCCGCCAGCGCCCGGCCGAGGCGCTCGAAATCGTCAAGCGGCGTGGAGGATTCGCGTTCGAGCCGCCTTGCCAGGTCGCTCACCTGGTCGTGCAGCCGGCCGAACGTCTCGATATCTTGCGGCGCATCGGCCGCCCGCGCGGCGTCGGTCGTTTGCGAAATCTGGTCGAGCCGCGCATGCAGCTCGTCGAGCGCCTCGCTATAGCGGCGCTCGCTCTCCTCGACCCGCTGCACGAGCCGGCGCAACAGGCTTTCGACCGATTGCTGATCCATGGGGCCACCGGAGGGCGCGTTGCCGTATCTGCCGACGCCGGTTTGCCAACTTGCTTCCGAAACCATCGCGTTCCCCTTGGCGAGTGAGCCGCCAGAGTGTTCGCGGTCAGAATGGTCGAGGGACCCGATCCCGAGAATCCACGCGAAGAAGCGGTCGAAACCACGGTGTCAAGACGGAGTAAATTTTGCGTTAAGCCCCGCCCTATTGTGGGACGGGGCGGGGGGAGCCTCTCCCGGGCAGGCCCTTGTCAAGCGGGGTAGGCGCGGCGACCATGGCCTCACGGAAGTAGCCGGGAAGGGGATTCAGCCATGGCCGAGATGGTGCAGGCGAGCCATACGCTCAGCGTGGCAACGCCGGGCAAGGGCTTCACCGAGATCACCAGCGAGCTTGCAGACTGGCTCCAGAGCATCGCGGGCGAGAACGGGCTGTTGACCGTGTTCGTGTGCCATACCTCGGCATCGCTGACGATCCAGGAGAATGCCGATCCGAATGTGCGGCGTGACCTCGCCGATGCGCTCGAAGCGCTGGCGCCGGAGTACCGCAACTACGCGCATCAAGAAGAGGGCCCCGACGACATGCCGAGCCACATCAAGGCGATGCTCACCGCATCGAGCCTCGGCATTCCGGTCAAAGACGGCAGGATGACGCTCGGCACCTGGCAGGGCGTCTATCTGATCGAGCACCGCGTCAGCCCGCATCGGCGGAGCATCGCGCTCAGCTTCATCGGCCATTCGGCCTAAGCCTGACGCTTAGCTAGCCAGCGCAGGACCTCGCTCGCGCTCTCGTCGGGCGGGAACACGGGATAGAAGACATGCTCGATCGTGCCGTCGCGGACGATCAGCGTCAGCCGCTTGATGAGAGTCTTGCCGTCGATCGCGAAGGTCGGAAGGCGAAGCGCATGGGCGACGTGGAGATCGCAATCGCTCAGCACCGGGAACGGCAGATGCAGCCGCTCGGCCATCTCGCGCTGATAGTCCTCCGTTTGGGTGCTGAGCCCGAACACGCCGGCGCCGAGCGCCTCGAGCTCACGATAATGGTCGCGGAACGCACAAGCCTGCGGCGTGCAGCCCCGGGCGCCGGGGATTTCGTCCCAGCCCTCGGGCAATGCCTCGCTTGGTCTCCCCGTCAGCGGATAGCAATAGATGACGGTGCGTCCCGGCGGCAGCGCGGCGAGATCGACCGTAGCCCCGCGCGTGGAGGGCAGCGCAATCGGTGGCAGGGTCATGCCGATGAGGTGATCGCATGCACCGTCGTCTTCCGGGCGCGGTAGATCATGCGGCAAGGTGTTGAGGTCCGGCATGGAAGCGCTCTGCCTACCGCGTCGTATATTCGGCGAAGCTATTGGTCGCGGCGATCAGCTCATGCACGATGCCGGGCTCGGTCATGGCGTGGCCCGAATCGGCGACGATCCCCAAATGAGCTTCCGGCCAGGCGCGGGAAAGATCGTGGGCGATCTTGACCGGCGTCACCACGTCGTAGCGGCCATGCACGATCACGCCGGGAATGGCGCGCAGCCGATGCGCGTCCGCGATCAGCTGATCGTCGCTATGGAAGAAGCCGCCATTGACGAAATAGTGGCATTCGATGCGCGCGAAGGCGAGCGCGTAGTGGTCCTCGGAGAAGCGGCGCACGCGGTCGGCGTCGGGCAGAAGCGACAAGGTCTTTCCCTCCCATGCGCTCCAGGCGCGCGCCGCTTCGAGCTGCACGGCAGGGTCGGCATCGATCAGCCGCCGGTGATAGGCTTCGATCATGTCGCCGCGCTCGGCCTCTGGGATGATGCGCGCGTAATCCTCGAACGCATCGGGGAAGATCCAGCTGCAGCCTTCCTGGTAGAACCATTCGAGCTCCGAGCGCCGCAAGGTGAAGATGCCCCTGAGCACGAGCTCGCTCACCCGTTCTGGATACGTCTCGGCGTAAGCCAGCGCGAGCGTCGAGCCCCACGAACCGCCGAACACCTGCCAACGCTCGATGCCGAGGTGCTCGCGCAGGCGCTCGATGTCGTCCACGAGATGCCAGGTGGTGTTCTCCTCGAGCGAGGCGTGCGGCGTCGAGCGCCCGCAGCCCCGCTGATCGAAGAGGACGATGCGGTAGGCGCGCGGGTCGTGATAGCGGCGCATGAGGGGATTGATGCCGCCGCCGGGCCCGCCATGCAGCAGCAGCGCGGGCTTGCCGGCCGGCGACCCGCATTCCTCGAAATAAAGCTCATGCAGGCCCGAGACCTTGAGCCTGCCCGTGCGGTAGGGGACGATTTCGGGATAAAGCGCGAGCCGCTTCTCCTTGGGGGCTGGCTGGTCGTTCATCTTGCTCCCGCATCTCCCACGAAAGATTACTGGCTTGGCGCGTCGGCTTCCGCCGCGGACGCCGCCGCCGCGGCTTGGACTGCGGCGCGCGCTTGCGCGCGATCGTAGATCGTCTCGCCATCCGGATCGCGCATCTCCTCGCGATAGGTCTCCTCGCCCTTCGAGGGCTTACGCAAATAGAGACTCACCGCGACGCCCGCGACAAGGGCGATTGCCGCGCCGATCAGGCTCGCCAGCGAGGTGGAGAAGCCGGCAGTGCCTAAGCCGAATGCCCCGCCGAGAACGGTTTCGGCCAGCATCACGGCAAATCCCGTGGCCATCGCCGTCATGACTCCCCATTTCGTGGAGCGCCGCCACCAGATGGCAAGGAGGAGCGCGGGGAAGAAGGTCGCGGCGGCGAAGGCGAAGGCCGTCAGCGCGGCCTTCAGCGGATCGAGCTCGGCGATGAGCAGGAAGACGGTGGCCGCAAGGGCCGTCGCCGCGATTGCCGCCCAGGCGGCGACGAGCCGCGGCAGCGCCTGGCGGCGGTCGAGCACGCGGTAGAGGTCCTCGGCGAGGCTCGCCGCAAGGGTGAAGAGATGGGCGCCCGCCGCCGCCAGCGCAATCGCCATCGCCGCCGTCGCCATGAGCACGGAGAGTACGTAAGGGAGGCCCGCCGCCGCCGGCAGCGCCAGCGCGATGCCGTCGCGCCCGATGAGAAGCTCGGCCGCCCCGATCGTGCCGTCGCCGTTGGTATCGCCGGTCTGGAGCAAATGCTTGTCGGCGAGCTCGGTGAGCCAGGCGGGCAGCGACGAGGCCGGCGCCAGCGCGATATCGCGGAAGATGATCAGCTTGGCGAAGGCGGCAATAGCCGGCGCCGTCATCACGAACAAGGCGACGAACAGAAGCGCCCAGGCGGTCGAGCGCCGCTGCTCGGCGATCGAGCCCGTCACGCCGCTGCGCGACAAAAGGCTCGGAAGCGCCGCCGTGCCGAGCGCGAGGCAGAGAAACAGCGTGGCGAAGTCGCCCTCGCCGAGAATGCCGAAGGGTTGCAGGAAGGGCTTGGTGGTCGCCAACGGCATGGGGCCCGGCAGCGCGGCGGCAAGCTCGCCCGGCTGCACCGGCGTCAGGCCCGCGGTGATCTCGGCGTTGTGCAGGGAGGAGAACGTCTCCCCATAGGTCAGTTGCGGCGCGGGCAAATTGGTGAGGAGGATCGACACCGTGGTCACCACCACGGTCAGTCCGACGGCGCCGACGAGGAACTCGGCGCTTCCGGTCCAGGTCAGCGACCGCATGCCGCCGAGGATGGCGATTGCGGCGATGAGCGCCGCGAGCATCAGCACCGCGATGGAGAAGGAGACCGGCAGAAACAGCGAGGCGATCAGCGCGGCGATCTTGATCTCGGCGACGACGAGAAGTGCGGTGGGCGGGAGCTGCATCACGCTCGCCGCCATGCGCAAGCCGCGCGAGCGGAAGCGGTGGCCGAGAAAGCTCGGCAGCGTGTAGGCGCCGGCCTTGCGCAGATAGGGCACGAACAGGATTCCGGCGGCGAGCATGCCGAAGGTCCAGCCGAGGCCGATGGCCAGCGCGTCGAAGCCGAGGAAGAACACCGTCCCGGTATAAGCGAGAAAGCCCACGCCGCCGATGGCCGTGGCGGCCAGCACAAAGCCGTTAAACACCGGCGGCACCCGCCGCCCCGAGGCGAAGAAATCTTCGGCTTGCAGCGTGCGCGAGCCGACGGCGATGAGGAGGTAAAGCGCCAAGGGCACGATCAGCATGGATTGCGCGAGAAGCGGCCGCCCCCAGCCGAGCTGCTCGAACATGGCGAGCACGATGATGAGCGACACGAAGGCGCTCGTGATGATGCCGTAATAGGCGCCAAGATGCGGGTTCGGCGTGCGCAGGCGCGACGGGACGCTCATCGCTTATTCGAGCCCCTCGCTCTCGCCCCGCGCCAGATCGATGCGTTCCTGCATGCGGATGAACCAGAAGCCCACCGCCACGATGAAGATGAGAAGCCCCTGCGCCAGTAGATAGAAGCCGAGCGGGAAATGCAGGAACCCGTAGCGATTGAGCCAGGTGGCGGCGGTGATGGTGAGAAACACCGCAAGCAGTGCCATGGACAGGATTGCAATCGCGAGGATCAGCGTCTGGATCTGATGGCGGTCACGCGCCGGATGCTCGTCCGCGGGAATTTCGGTCGCCATTCGCTTCCCCCTATCCAAGACCGTCCAACGAGTTATCAGCTAGCGGGCGGCTTGCAAACTGCGGGCATAGCCTTGGCGGTCAAACGTGGCATGGTGGTGACTTAGCTCGGCCAAGGAGGCGAGGAGGAGCGGCAATGCTACAGGAGTTCAAGGAGTTTGCGCTTCGAGGCAATGTGGTCGACATGGCGGTCGGCATCGTCATCGGCGCCGCCTTCTCCACCATCGTGCGCTCGCTGGTCGACGACATCGTCATGCCGCCAATGGGCGTGGTCACCGGCGGGGTCGACTTCTCCAACATGTTCATCGCGCTCAACGGCGGAGATTACGCCTCGCTGGCGCAAGCCAGGCAAGCCGGCGCGCCCACCCTCAATTTCGGGCTGTTCATCAACAACGTGATCAGCTTTTTGATTGTCGCCTTCGTGCTATTCATGGTGGTGAAGGCCATGAACCGGTTGCGCCGCAAGCAGGAGGACGAGCCGCAGACCGAGCCCCGGCCCTCGCGCGAGGTGCAGCTCCTGGAGGAGATCAGGGATGCGCTCGTGGCTGGCGGTACGGGCCGGAAGCGGCCTCCCGGCGCGCCGCAAGGCAGCTAAGCAAAGCACGGATTTTGCGCGTGCCAGGGCAGTCATGGCCGCCTCGTTGCGCGAATCGGCGCTATCGCAAAAATTTCTACATTTTGCGGCCTATAGGAACAAATTTGCTCCTTTTCGGGGGCGAGACCTAGTTGGGGGAATTATTTTTCAATACACTCCCTATATTTGCAGCAGCACTTCTCACGGGCGAGCGACCGATGCAGGCGAGCGTAGCCTCCACCGAAATTATGATTACTGGCGCGGGCCCCGTCAGCCTGTTCGCCGCGTTGCGGCCTGACATGAAGCTGCGTTTCCAGTACACGACCTCCGCGCCTGCGCCGCAAATTCTCCCGAGGACCGCCTAGAAGATGTTCGTCACCGTGCACATGCCTGACGGCACGACCCATCGCCTCGAGGCGCTGGAGGGTTGGCGCGTCATGGAGGTGATCCGCGACTGGGGTCTTCCCATCAAGGCGGAATGCGGCGGGGCTTGCGCCTGCGCCACCTGCCATGTCTGGGTGGGCGAGGATTGGCTGGCGAATCTCGTGCCGCCCACCGCCGAGGAGCTGGAGATGCTGGACGGCGCCTTCAATGTGGACGAGCGCTCGCGGCTATGCTGCCAGATCATCATGGCGAAAGAGCTCGATGGGCTCGAGATCGAGCTTGCGCCGGAGAGCCTTGCCGATGCCGCGCCGGAGCGGCTGGTGGCGGGAGGCTAGCGTCATGCGGACCTTCCCCATTCTGGTCAGCTTCGACGGCAAGCCACCGCTCGTGACAGGAGGCGGCGAGCTTGCCGCCGTCAAGGCGCGGCTGTTGCTCAAGCGTGCGCCGACCGTGGACATCGCCGCCGATCGTGTCGTGCCCGAGATCGCCGCGCTCGTCGAGGCGGGACAGGTGTCGCTGATCCGCGCACGGCCCGGCATCGATCAATTGCGCGGGCGCCCGCTGGTCATCGCCGCGACCGAGGACGACGAAGAGGATTCCCGTGTCTCGGCTATTGCGCGTGCGCTCGGCGTGCCGGTGAACGTGCCCGACAGGCCCGAGCTTTGCACCTTCGCGTTGCCGGCGATTGTCGATCGCGGCGAGGTCATTGTGGCGATCGGCACTTCGGGCGCTTCGCCCGTGCTGGCGCAACGCCTGCGCGCCTGGCTCGAGCAGGAGCTGCACCCGCGGCTCGACGCGCTCGCCAAGCTCGCGGCTGAGTTCCGCGGGCCAGTGGCCGAGCGGCTGCCCTCGGGTCCGCCCCGGCGCAAATTCTGGGAGGCTGTGTTCGAGGGCGCCGCCGCCGAAGCCATGCTCGAAGGCGATGAAGACAGGGCAAGGGCGCTGATCGGTGCGGCGATCGAGGCGGCGGCGGCCAGACCTGAAGCGCGCGGCCGCGTGCTTCTGGTCGGCGCAGGCCCGGGCGATCCCGAGCTTCTCACCATGAAGGCGGTGCGCGCGCTGAAGGCGGCCGACGTCATTCTCTACGATCGGCTGGTCGGCGAGGGCGTGCTCGATCACGCGCGTCGCGAGGCCGAGCTGATCCCCGTAGGCAAGGCCAAGGGCGCGCATAGCGTCCCGCAAGAGGAGATCAACGCGCTCCTCATCGCCCGCGCCAAGGCCGGCCAGACCGTTGTTCGACTCAAAGGCGGCGACCCGTTCATTTTCGGCAGGGGCGGCGAGGAGCTCGACGCGCTGCGCGCGGCCGGTATCAGCATCGAGATCGTGCCCGGCGTCACCGCCGGCATCGCCGCGGCAGCGAGCCTGCAAATCCCGCTTACCCATCGCGACGTGTCGCATACCGTGACCTTCCTCTCGGGCCACGAGGCAGGCGGCGAGGAGCCCTCCTTCGAGCATCTCGATCTCGCCGCGCTCGCCTCAGGCAAGAACACGCTGCTCGTCTATATGGGCGTGACCACGGCGGGTCATATCGCCGCGAAGCTCATCGCGTCGGGCTTCAGGCCCGATCTTCCGGTGCTCGCGGTCGAGAATGCAAGCTGCGAGGACGAGCGCCGCGTGCTCGCGACCATCGCCGAGCTTGCCGCTCACCCCGAGCGCCTTGCGCTGAAGAGTCCGGCGGTCCTCATCTTTGGCGAGGTGGCCGGGCTGCCGACCTCCGGCCTGGTCGAGGACATCCTGGCGTTGGAGGAGCTCAAGCGTGCCTAACGTCGTCACCGCCAACCGTTTGACCGACGGCATCGTCGTCTATCTCGCTCCCGACGGCAGCTGGACGGAGGAGATCGAACGCGCGCGCCTGGCTCTGACGGAAGAGGAGACCAGCGCGCTGGAAGCGCAAGCCGACAAGGCGGTGAAGGCGCGCATTGTGGTCGCCGTCTACGCCATGCCGGTCGAGATCAAGCAAGGCGCGGTCGATCCGCTCTCCGTGCGCGAGCGCATCCGTGCCGCGCACCGCACCACTTTGACCAAGGATTGGTACGATGTACCGCTATGACGAGTTCGACCACGCGTTCGTGCGCGAGCGCGTGGCGGAGTTCAAGGATCAGGTCGAGCGCCGGCTGGCCGGCGCGCTGACCGAGGACGAGTTCCGGCCCTTGCGGCTTAGGAACGGACTCTATCTCCAGCTCCACGCTTACATGCTGCGCATCGCCATCCCCTATGGCGTGCTCTCGCCGAAGCAGCTGCGTCAGCTGGCCATGATCGGGCGGCGCTTCGATCGCGGCTACGGCCATTTCACCACGCGGCAGAATCTCCAGTTCAACTGGGTGAAGCTGGTCGATATTCCCGACGTGCTGGCGGCGCTCGCCGATGTGGAGATGCATTGCATCCAGACCAGCGGCAATTGCGTGCGCAACGTCACCGCCGACCCGTTTGCCGGCGCCGCCAATGACGAGCTCGAGGACCCGCGTCCCTGGTGCGAGATCTTGCGCCAATGGTCGACGCTGCATCCGGAGTTCAGCTGGCTGCCGCGCAAGTTCAAGATCGCCATCTCAGGCGCCGCCGAGGATCGCGCGGCCATCGCCTTCCACGACATCGGCTTGAAGATCGTGCGAGGGGCCAATGGCCAGAACGGCTTCCGCGTGCTGGTCGGCGGCGGCATGGGCCGCACGCCCTATGTCGGGCAGGAGATCCGCGCCTTCTTGCCGAAGGAGCATCTCCTCTCCTACATCGAGTCGATCCTGCGCGTGTACAATCTGCATGGGCGCCGCGACAACATCCACAAGGCGCGCATCAAGATTTTGGTCAATACGCTCGGCATCGACAAATTCCGCGAGGACGTCGAGGCGGATTGGGAAGCGACGCATAAGGACGCCATCGACCTGTCCGATGACGAGCGGAAGCGCATCATGTCCTATTTCGCGCCGCCCGATCTGCCGGTGCGCCCGATCAGGGATGAAGGGCTCGACCAGCGGCGCATCACCGATCCCGTCTTCGCCAATTGGCTCAAGCACAATGTGCGGCCGCACCGCGTTCCCGGCTATTCAACCGTGGTCGTCTCACTGAAAGAGCCTGGCCGCACGCCGGGCGATGCAAGCTCCGACGCCATGGAGCTGGTCGCCGACCTCGCCGAGCGCTTCAGCCGCAACGAAGCGCGCGTCAACTACACGCAGAATCTGATGCTGCCGCATGTGGCGACCTCCAACGTCACCGCGCTCTACGACATCCTGGCCGCGCACGGGCTCGCCACCGGCAATTACGACCTCTTGGGCGACATGATCTGCTGCCCGGGGCTCGATTACTGCAATCTCGCCAATGCCCGCTCGATCCCCATCGCCAAGGAGATCGCCAAGCGCTTCGAAGATCCGAAGCGGCAGGAGGCGATCGGCCCGCTGAGACTCAATATGTCGGGCTGCATCAACGCCTGCGGCCATCACCATTCCGGCAATATCGGTATTCTCGGCGTCGACAAGAAAGGCACCGAGCTTTACCAGATCTCGCTCGGCGGGAACCCGAAGGACGATGCCGCGATCGGCAGCATCATCGGCCCGGGCTTCCGCGCCGAGGCCGTGCCGCAAGCGATCGACACCATCATCGACACCTACCTCGCCAAGCGGAGCGACGGGGAGAGTTTCCTCGACACCTGGCGGCGCGTGGGGGCTCAGCCCTTCAAGGAGGCTCTCTATGGCGCTGGTTGATCTCGCCACAGGCTCGCTCGTGGCCGATCCGGCCGAATGTGCGACGCTGCTCGAGCCGACCGCCGATGCAAACGCGCTGGCGGCCGCCGCCGGCGGCAATGCCGGCCCCATCGCCATCCGCTTCCCGACCTTCGGCGACGGGCGCGGCATCAGCCTCGCCGTGCTGTTGCGCGAGCGGCACGGCTTCAAGGGCGAGATCAGGGCGGTCGGCTATCTGATCCCCGACCTGGCGCAGTTCCTGCTCCGCTCGGGCTTCGATACGGCCGAGATCGCCGATCCCGAGCAGGCGAGCGTCTGGAAGGCTTCGGTGTCGCGCATCCAGCGCAATTATCAGCGGGGCACCCGCAATCTTCTGCCGCTGCGCCGCGACGCATCGCGCCAAGAGGCCGAGGCGCTCGACCAGCGCCTGGCGCGGGTGAAGAGCCTCACCGACCGCATCAGGGAGATGCGGCGCAAGATTGAAGGCCGCATCGTCTTCTCCACCAGCCTGGGCCTCGAGGACCAGGCGATCCTGCATGCCATCGCCGAATCCGGCGCCGAGATCGATGTCTTTACGCTGGACACCGGGCGCCTCTTTCCCGAGGTGCTGGAGACCGTCGAGCTGTCCGAGCTTCGCTATGGTGTCCGCATCCGTCTCGTCGCGCCTGATTCTGCCGAGGTGGAACAGCTCGTCGCCCGCGACGGGGTGTTCGGTTTCCGTCATGCGGTGGAGAACCGCAAATCCTGCTGCGAGGTGCGGAAAGTGCGCCCGCTCAACCGCGAGCTCACCGGAGCGCAGGGGTGGATCAGCGGGCTCAGGCGCGAGCATTCCGACGAACGCGCCAGCGTTCCGCTCGCCGCCTGGGACGATGCGCACGCGCTTCTCAAGGTCAACCCGGTCGCCGATTGGTCGACGCAGGACCTCACCGCCTATATCGCCGCTAACAACGTGCCGGTGAACCCGCTGCATGCGCGCGGCTTCGTCTCGATCGGCTGCGCGCCGTGCACCCGCGCCGTGCAGCCCGGCGAGCACCCGCGTGCCGGCCGCTGGTGGTGGGAGAACGAGGAGAAGAAGGAGTGCGGATTGCACCTCAACCCGAACCGGGAAGGGAGGGCCGCATGACCCAGCTCACCTCGCATCTGAAGCTGCTCGAAGCCGAGAGCATCCATATCTTCCGCGAGGCGGCGGCGCAGTTCCGCGCGCCCGTGCTGCTCTACTCGATCGGCAAGGATTCGACCGTGCTGCTGCATCTGGCGCGGAAGGCCTTCTGGCCGGCCAAGCTGCCATTCCCGCTGCTGCATGTGGACACGACTTGGAAGTTCCACGACATGATCGCCTTCCGCGACAAGACGGTGCGCGAGCTTGGGCTCGACCTCATCGTGCACACCAACCATGACGGACTCGCCCGCAACATCAATCCTTTCGACCATCCGCCGTCGGTCTATACCGACGTGATGAAGACGGTGGCGCTCCGCCAGGCGCTCGATGCCGGCGGCTTCGATGCGGCTTTCGGCGGCGCGCGGCGCGACGAGGAAGCCTCCCGCGCCAAGGAGCGCGTGTTCTCCTTCCGCGCCACCGGCCATCGCTGGGAGCCGCGCCGCCAGCGTCCGGAGATGTGGCAGCTGCTCAACGGGCGGCTCGGCAAGGGCGAGACGGTGCGCGTCTTCCCGCTGTCGAATTGGACGGAAGGCGACGTTTGGCGCTACATCGCGCTTGAGAAGCTCGACGTGGTTCCCCTCTATTTCGCCGATATGCGCCCGGTGGTGACGCGGAACGGCCAGCTCATCGTCGTCGACGACGAGCGCATGCGGCTGGAGCCCGGCGAGACGCCGGTGATGCGCAAGGTGCGCTTCCGCACGCTTGGCTGCTGGCCGCTCACCGCCGCCATCGAGTCCGACGCCGCCGATCTCGACGCGGTGGTCGAGGAGACGCTGGCCGCGAAAGTGTCAGAGCGGGCCGGGCGGCTGATCGATCACGATCAGGCCGGGGCCATGGAGATGAAGAAGCGTGAAGGTTATTTCTAGGGGCAATGTCTGATGCATCTCGTGCAACTCAGGGAAGAGGTCGGGACGGGGCCGGCGGCGGTGCAAGCCGCGCAGAAGGGAGCGCTGGTCAGGCTGCTCACCTGCGGATCGGTCGATGACGGCAAGTCGACCCTGATCGGACGGCTCCTGTGGGACGGCGCGGGCGTCACCGAGGATCAGCGCGCGGCCGTCACGCTCGCCTCGCATAATCGCGCGGTCAACGGCGAGAAGATCGATTTCAGCCTGCTGCTCGACGGGCTCCAGGCCGAGCGCGAGCAGGGCATCACCATCGACATCGCCTGGCGCTATTTCGAGACGCAAGACCGGCGCTTCATCATCATCGATTCCCCCGGGCATGAGCAATATACGCGCAACATGGCGACCGGCGCCTCGCATGCCGACATCGCCATTCTGCTGGTCGATGCCCGCCACGGCGCCAAGCGCCAGACCCGCCGCCACGCCGCCATCTGCAATCTCGTCGGCATCAAGAAAGTGGTGCTCGCCGTCAACAAGATGGACGCCGTCAACTGGTCGGAGGCGCGCTACCGGGAGATCGAGCGCGATTTCCGCGTCATGGCCGGAAGCTTCAGCTTCGCCCAAGTCACCACCATCCCGGTGGCCGCGCTCACCGGCGACAACGTGGTTTACCGCTCGGCCGCGATGCCCTGGTATGCCGGGCCGACGCTGCTCGATTATCTGGAAGCGGTCGATCCCGAGGCCGAGCAGGAAGATGCGCCGTTCCGCATGCCGGTGCAGCTCGTGCTGCGCGCCGCGGGCGATTTCCGCGGCTATGCCGGCACGGTCACCTCGGGCCGAATCGGCGTCGGCGAGAGGATCGTCGATGCGCGCAGCGGGCTCGGCGCCACGCTCAGGCGCATCGCCACCATGGACGGCGACCTTGCGTCGGCGAGCAAGGGCGACGCCGTCACGCTCGTGCTCGACACCGATCTCGACATCTCGCGCGGTGCGGTGCTGTCGGAGGTGCCTCGGCGTCCCATCAATGCCGACGTGATCGAGGCGCGCCTCGTCTGGCTGTCGGAGGCGCCGTTCGATCCGGAGGCCGGCTATCTGCTGCGCACGGCGACCGATTTGACGCCGGTCACCAGCATGAGCGTCTCGGCGCTGGTCGATTTCGAGACGCTGGCCTCGGCGCCCGCGCATGCTTGCAACGTCAACGACATCGCCGATTGCCGCATCCTGCTCGGGCGCGCCGCGGCCATCGACCTGTTCAGCGACCTTCCGCTCACCGGCAATTTCGTGCTGGTCAGCGCCATCGACGGCGCCACCGTGGCCGGCGGCGTCATCACCTGGGCGCAAGCCGGAGCGCCGGAGGTCGGCGACAACGTGCTCGTTCTCGACCGCGCGCTGCTTGCCCGCGGGCTTTGCGCCGATCTCGGCGATTCTCCGGCCGACCTCGCCGAGTTCAACCGGCGCGCGCAAGAGGTCGCGGTTCTGCTACGCTCCGTCGGAGTTCCGGTTCTGATCGAGATATAAGCCGATATACGATGCGTACTATAATGTAGACGCCCGGTTCAGGGCGCCGTGCGTTAGGGGAAGGGGCTTTTCGGGCGATGGTCGATTTCAGCTGGGCAGCCCATTTGCTGCCGCTCATGGCGGCTGGCTTCGCCGTCGGCCTCCTGGTCGGCCTGACCGGCGTCGGCGGCGGCGCGCTGATGACGCCCTTGCTCATCTCGAGTTTCGGCGTGCCCCCGCAAGTCGCGGTCGGCACCGATCTGCTCTACGCCTCCATCACCAAGACGGCCGGCAGCTGGCGCCACCATGTCGCGGACCATGTCGATTGGCCCGTCGTGCTCCGGCTTGCCGCAGGCAGCCTCCCCGCCGCCGCGGTCCTGCTTGCCGTCATGGCCTTCCTCCCCGTCGAAACCGTGGCGCTCGCCCATTGGATCAGGATGGGCCTCGTCGTGGCGCTTCCCATAAGCGGGCTGGCCATCGTGGCCTATCCGTTTTTCACGCGGACCTCGCCCCGCGACGACAAGGGAGACGTTCCGCCACGCACGCTTCCCACGGTCCTGTTCGGCGTGGTCCTAGGCCTTCTGGTCACGCTGACCTCGGTGGGCGCAGGCGCGATCGGCGTCACGGTGCTCGCGGCGCTCTATCCCATGCTGCCGGCCAAGCGCCTCGTGGGCACTGACATCGCTCATGCCGTGCCGCTCACGCTTCTCGGCGGGCTCGGTCATCTCGGCCTCGGCAATGTCGATACGAGCCTGCTGCTCGCGCTGCTGTGCGGATCGATCCCCGGCATTCTGGTGGGTGCGCGGCTCGCAGGGCTTGCTCCCGAATGGCTGCTCAGGCCGATCCTCGCGGTGACGCTGTGCTACGCGGCTTACGCGCTCTACAACAAGGCTTAGCCAACTCTGCGCCTGGCGCGGTTCGCGTGACGCGCAATCCTCGCGCATGCGCGCGTCAGGCTTTGACCATGGTCCAGAAGCCGAAGCCGAGCACGGCAAGCGAGCCGCCGATCTCGAGCACCTGGCCAAGTCTAAGCCGGAGATGCTCCGTGCGGGACATCAGTTCGACAAAGCGGCTTCGGGCGAAGGACGCCGCCAGCGCGATCCCGCCGATGGCCGCGATCATTCCGGCGGTCATCGCCGCGGTCACCAACAATCCCGCAACTAACACGCCGCGTGCCAGCGCGTAGCTCATGACGAAGGTCGTCAGCGGGCAGGGGATCATTCCCGTGAGAAAGCGAGCGTCCTGCCGTTGCCAGGGGTCGCGCCGTGGCGGTGCGAGAGCCACAGCAGGAAGGCGCCGATCAATACGATCAGCCCCCCGCTGGCGGCCTGAGGCGTGCGGCCCCCATAGGCAAAGGCGCGGTTGATGACCGCGAAGCCCGCCAACACGAGCACCAGCGCAAGGCCGACATGGGTCAG
>JALHTP010000319.1 GCA_022865725.1 Methyloceanibacter sp.
GTGGATCAACGTCACGGGCTGGCCGAGGTTCCAGGCCGGAGGACGAAAGCGCTAAGCCGCATCCGTTGAGCGCGGCGATGAAAGCGTGATTGCGGCCACGGCCCGGTTGGCCCAAGCTCCTCAGCTATGCCGCGCATTAGTTATTTCTACGGGATCGCCATTCGCATCTACTACGATGAGCATCCGCCTCCACATTTCCACGCTGTCTACGGCGACGAGATTGGGCAGATCGAGATCCAGACCGGAAAGCTGATCAGTGGCAAGCTGCCACGTCGCGTTTTGGGTCTGGTGCGCGAATGGCGTAGGCTCCATATGGGTGAGTTGATGGAAGATTGGAACTTGGCGGAGGCGCACAAGCCTTTGAAGACAATCGAGCCACTCGAATGAAGGAAACAACCCCAAAAATCGCTGAAGCGAGATACGCTGGCGACTACCGGATTTGGCTCCGCTTCGTCGATGGCGTCGAAGGCGAGATCGACCTCGAGTCCTTGCTCTGGGGACCGATGTTTCTACCTTTGAAGGACAAGGTCCTGTTCGCCCAGTTTCAGCTCTACCCGGAACACAGCACGATATTCTGGCCGAACGACGCCGACCTCGCGCCGGAATTTCTCTACGACCGGGTGCAGCGAAAGCACCGCAGCCAATCAGCAGCCGAATAGAGCGGCGCTAATCGGCGTCCATTTTCAGCGCGGCGATGAAGGCCTCTTGCGGGATGTCGACGCGGCCGAAGCTCCGCATCTTCTTCTTTCCCGCCTTCTGCTTATCGAGCAATTTGCGTTTCCGCGTGATGTCGCCGCCATAGCATTTGGCGGTTACGTCTTTCCGCATCGCGCTGATGGTCTCGCGCGCTATCACCTTGCCGCCAATCGCCGCCTGGATCGGGATCTTGAACAGATGCCGCGGAATGAGATCCTTCAGCTTCTCGACCATGGCGCGGCCCCTCGCCTCGGCACGGCCGCGATAGACGATGATCGACAGCGCGTCCACCGGCTCGTCATTGACCAGAAGCGCCATCTTGACGAGGTCGCCCTCCTCGTAACCGATGATATGGTAGTCGAACGAGGCGTAGCCGCGGCTCACCGACTTGAGCCGATCGTAGAAATCGAACACCACCTCGTTCAGCGGCAGCTCGTAGACCAGCATGGCGCGGGAGCCTGCGTAGGTCAGGGTCTTCTGCCGCCCGCGCCGGTCCTCGCAGAGCTTGAGCACTGAGCCCAGATGCTCGTCGGGCACGAGGATGGTGGCCTCGATCCACGGCTCCTCGATCTTGGCGATCTTTTGCGTCTCGGGCATGTCGGCGGGATTGTGCAGCTCCTTCATGCTGCCGTCGGTCATGTGCACGCGGTAGATAACGGAGGGCGCCGTGGCGATGAGGTCGATATCGAACTCGCGCTCGAGCCGCTCGCGGATGATCTCGAGATGCAACAGCCCGAGAAAGCCGCAGCGGAAGCCGAAACCGAGCGCGGCGGAGGTCTCCATCTCATAGGTGAAGCTCGCATCGTTGAGACGGAGCTTGCCGACCGCTTCGCGCAAATCCTCGAACTCGCTGGCATCGACCGGGAACAGGCCGCAAAACACCACGGGCTGCGCCGGCTTGAAGCCGGGGAGGGGCGTTTCCGCCGGGCGCTTCTCCTCGGTGACGGTGTCGCCCACGCGCGTGTCGGCCACTTGCCTGATCGAGGCGGTGAAGAAGCCGATCTCGCCGGGCCCCAGCCTGTCGCGCATCTCCTGCTTGGGGCGGAAGATGCCGACGCGATCGATCTGATAGGTGCCGCCGGTCAGCATCAGCCTGATGCGCTGGCCCTTGGTCAGCATGCCGTCGAAGATGCGCACCAGGACCACCACGCCGAGATAGGAATCATACCAGCTGTCCACCAGAAGCGCCTTGAGCGGGGCCTTGGCGTCGCCTTTGGGCGCGGGGAGGCGATGCACGATCGCCTCCAGCACCTCCTCGATGCCCTTGCCGGTCTTGGCGGAGATTTCCAGCGCGTCATGCGCGTCGAGCCCGATCACTTCCTCGATCTGCCGACGCACTTGCTCCGGCTCCGCCGCCGGCAGGTCGATCTTGTTCAGGACCGGGACCACCTCGTGGTGGTTGTCGAGCGCCTGGTAGACATTGGCGAGCGTCTGCGCCTCGACCCCTTGGCTGGCGTCGACCACCAGTAGCGACCCCTCGCAGGCCGCTAGGCTGCGGTTCACCTCATAGGCGAAATCCACATGCCCCGGCGTGTCGATCAGGTTCAGCTCGTAGAGCTGTCCGTCCCGCGCGCGATAATCGAGGCGCACGGTCTGCGCCTTGATGGTGATGCCGCGCTCCCGCTCGATATCCATGGAATCGAGCACCTGCTCCTTCATCTCCCGCGCCGTCAGCCCGCCGCAGAGCTGGATCAGCCGGTCTGCCAGCGTCGACTTGCCGTGGTCGATATGGGCGATGATGGAGAAGTTGCGGATGCGGGAAAGTGGCGGCGTCTCGAATTGACTCATGGGCGGCTTGGTACGGGAGCAAGCCCCAAAGGGTCAAGCAAGCGTTCGGGGTTTCGATTCGAATGATCAAATGAGCACCATTTTCTCCCGGTTCAGCAAATGGGGCGGAATGGTGGGACGATGCGCCCTATTGTGGTAGCCCTCCGGTTCTAGATTATCGGTTCGGCGTATCGCAGAA
>JALHTP010000320.1 GCA_022865725.1 Methyloceanibacter sp.
AGGCGCGGCAGATAGAGCAGCCCCGCCATCCAGGCGATGATCGCGATGACGTGGAAGGCCTTGACGTAGAGGAGAAGCATGTTGCTAAGGAACTCTCGGGTCCGCTTGTCATTGCCCGGCTTCGCGCGGAACAGATCAGTTCTTAGTGCAGATGATGCCTAGCGAGTCTACGTATATTCCGTCGCGGACTCTGAAGCCGGTAATCCGCGAAAAGGCTGGCCGACATTGTTAGGTCGACAACGGAGAATGCCCGTCGTCCTGGCCGAAAACCAACCGATGGAATTGCGATGGGTGGGCGTGGTCGTTTATGTCGAAAATATTGCACTCCAAAATCAATTTGTTCACGACGTCGGTATGGCCCCCTTCGAACAGCGCAGTATTCAGGGATATACCCGTAAGCACCGAGTTATTGCCGCAATAACGCATAAAGTAGTCTCCGCCGCCCCCGTTGCCAGCTTTTCCTAGGGTTTGAGGGTTAGAGATGAATCGCCCCTGCCACTTCCGCAAAGAAGCCAAAATTGGTCAATCCAAGCGCCAACGTAGCCCTCGATCCCCACGACGTAAATACTGGCATAATCGCCGATGATCTGAGGGTCACATCGCAGTTGGAACTCCGACCCTCCGCCATTGCCGCCACGCAGCGGGAAAAATTCTTCTCTCTGGTCGGCGTGGCCTACCGCCCCTACTGCAAGTATCGCGGCGGCAACTAAGAGAAAGCGATATCTCATGAGCAAACTCCCGCCAAAGTTTGATCGAGCGATATAGCCGACAGACTACCTCACGCGGTTCCGCGTATGCAATTGCGTTCGTGCCGCGACTTGGTGTGACGGCGGCTCTCAGCGCGTCTAGCGATGTTCGCCTGGGCAAACTACCGCATCGAGAAACGATGCAAGCCCGTGATTACTGGAGTCCCGCTTTCGCGGGAATGACGCCGGACGGGGGCAATCGATTCAGCAAATTTCGGCCTAGCTCTTTTTCACCAGGTTCACGAGCCGGGTGACATGCTCGATGGGCGTCTCGGGCAGAATGCCATGGCCGAGATTGAAGATGAAGGGTTGTTGCCCAAGCGTCTCGAGGATCGCGCCGACGCGGGTGTGCAGTGCTTCGCCTCCCGCGACCAGCAGCAGCGGATCGAGATTGCCCTGCACCGGAAGATGCTCCTGCAATCTCCGCATCCAGCCGACCGGCATGCTCGTGTCGCAGCCGATCGCATCGATGTCCGTCTCCCTGGCGTAGCGTTCGGCAAGCACGCCGGCGCCACGCGGAAAGCCGATGATGGGGATCTCGGGGAGTCTTGCCTTCACCAGCTCGACCAGGCGCTTGGTCGGGACGATGCACCAGCGCTCGAACTCGTCCTCGGGCAGGCTTCCCGCCCAGCTATCGAAGATCTGCAAGGCACGCGCGCCGGCCTTCACCTGGTTCACCAGATAATCGGCTGAGGTCTCGACCAGGAGATCGATCAGGCGCTGGAAGGTGGCCCTCTCGCGATAGGCGAAGAGCCTCGCGGCTGCCTGCTCCTTGCTGCCGCCACCCTCGACCATATAGGTCGCAACCGTCCAGGGAGCCCCGCAAAAACCGATCAGGGGCAGAGCCTTAGGGAGCGCCGCCGTCACCCGTTCGATGGTCTCATAGACCGGCGCCAAGACCTCGGTGGCGCCTGACCGGCTCAAGCCGGCAACCGATCTGGCGTCCCTGACCGGCTCAAGCTTAGGGCCCTCGCCTTCGACGAATTCCACCCTCTGGCCGAGCGCATAAGGGACGATCAGAATGTCGGAGAAGACGATCGCCGCATCGAGATCGAACCTTCTCAAGGGTTGCAGCGTTACTTCGGCTGCGAGCTCAGGAGTGCGGCAGAGATCGAGGAACGAGGCGACCTTGCTCCTCACCTCCCGATATTCCGGCAGATAGCGCCCAGCCTGGCGCATCAGCCAGATCGGAGCGGGAGAGTTCGCCTGCCCGGCGAGCGCCTTGAGGAACGAGTTATCCCGGGACGTGACACGTAACATTGGCGCTCTCTAATTACTAAAAGAGAGATTCTCTCTATTAGGTTTCTATTGTTACTGTTACGGCGTGAATAGCGGACATTCAGCGCTGTCACCAGGCTCTCAACAGGACAAGCAGGCGAGGCCAAAAGGCGGGTGCCGATATGGCAGGGGCCCTGTGGCTAATTCCGTTGTGCGGCGCAAGCAAGCCCGACGCCACAAGCTCTTAAAGGTCATATACCGGATTGAGCCGAGGCCGAACCTCCTGTGGAGAGGCGGCCCCTGGGACTGGGGATCGAGCAGGGTATTGTTGGGCCCACTCCGCAAGGCGTCATTTTTTCGACATAAGCGAATCTGTGCAGAACTTGCGCCTATTCCCAGCGAGCAGGGGGGTGGGGCGGCTCGTTCGCCATAGTTGCTCCCTTAACTCATCAAGGTTATCCAGAGGGATCGCCATGGATATCCTCAGAACTTTCCACCTGCATATGATCTCCGACGCGACGGGTGAGACGCTCATCACCATCGCCAAGGCGGTCAGGGTGCAATACGCCCAAGTCCGCGCCATCGAGCATCTGCATCCTTTGGTGAGGAGCCGCCGCGAGCTGGAGCGGGTGGTCAAGGACGTGGAGGCCGCGCCAGGGATCGTGCTCTACACGCTGTTCAACCGCGAGCTGGCCGATGAGCTGGAGAAGTCCTGCAAGAGGCTGAATATCCCTTGCGTGCCGGCGCTGAAGCCTATCCTCCAGGTGTTCGAATCCTATCTCGGCACGCCCTCGACCCCCACGGTCGGCGGGCAGCATGTACTCGATGCCGATTATTTCCGGCGCATCGAGGCGCTCAACTTCACCATGCTGCATGACGACGGCCATTTGCCGCAGAACCTCAACGACGCCGACATCGTGCTGATCGGCATCAGCCGCACCTCCAAGACGCCGACCTCGATCTATCTCGCCAATCGCGGCTTCAAGACCGCCAATGTGCCTCTGGTGCCGGGCGTGGAAGTTCCGCCCGCGCTCGAAATGCCCACCAACGCGTTCGTCGTCGGCCTGGTGGCGAGCGCCGACCGCATCGCGCAGGTCCGCCACAACCGCGTGATCGAGCATGCGCATAACCATCTGGAGGACTATGTCGACCGGGAGGCCATCGCCGCCGAGATCGCCCAGACGCGAGCGCTTTGCGCGCGCCATGGCTGGCCGATCATCGACGTGACGCGCCGCTCCATCGAGGAGACGGCCGCCGCCATCATCCGCCTCTATCACGATCGCGAAGCGCCGGTGCTCGAGGCATGAGCAGCTTCCTGCAAGCCGGGCGCCCGCCTTTGATCCTCGCTTCGACGAGCAAATCGCGGGCCCGCATGCTCGAAGCGGCGGGGCTCGCCTTCATCGTCGAGCCGCCGGGCCTCGATGAAAGCGTCATGCGCCAGGCGGTCAGCGGCGGGGGGTCGCTGAGCCCGCATGACGTTGCCGAAGTTTTGGCGCGCGCTAAGGCCG
>JALHTP010000321.1 GCA_022865725.1 Methyloceanibacter sp.
ACGTGACGTCTATCTCCCGCACGCGCGTGCCGAAGTTCGATATCGAGACGCGGCGGACCTCGGCATCGTCTTCAGCCGAGACGAGCACCTCCATGGTCGTCTTGAGCGTTCCGTCCTGGCGCGTGAACTCGGCGCGATCCTCGTTGAAAGCGACATCGTAGTCGTCGGGCTCGGTGCCGCTCGGCTGAAATCCAGCCGACCATACGTTGCCGCTGTTGACGTCGCGCAAAAAGACATAGGAGCCCCATTCGTCGCAGGTGGCGTCCTCGCGCCAACGAGTCACAGCCAGGTCGCGCCAGTGGCTGTAACCCGAGCCCGCGGCCGTGAGCATCACCGAATAGCGGCCGTTCGAGAGGAGCTGGGTGACGGGCGTCGCGCCGTGCGCTGTGGTAAGCCGCCGGCCGCCAGGCGGCTCCACGTCCCAGATTTTGGCGGTTGGCTCCGCCGCCGCCCAGGGACGCGCCACCACCACGCCACGCGGCGTTCGCTCCTGCAGTAACAGCTCCGTCGCCTGCACGATGGGCTCGGCGTGGAACCGCGCCCGCATCGCGCCGTCGAGAAGCGCGTCGGCGATGGCCACGATCGTCATGCCCTGATGATGCGCCATAAAGGCCCGCACGATCGCGATAGCCTTGCCTTCCGGCAGGCGGCTGGGCGTGTAGTCCAGGGCCTCGTAGAAGCCATAACGGCCGCTCGCACCGGCCGCGGCGAGGCGGTCGAAGTTGCGCGCTGCAGCCTGCGGATCGACCATGCTCGCGAGCGCGGTCGCGTAAGGGGCAACGACGACGTTCTCGCCCAGCCCGCGCTTCAGCCCAAGGCCGGGCACGCCGAAGTTCGAATACTGGTAGGTGAACTCCAGGTCGCGGGCGTTGTAGGCGGATTCCGAAACGCCCCAAGGCACACCGAGCTTGGCCCCGTAGTCGATCTGGCGCCGCACGATCAGCCGGCTCGTCCCTTCGACGAGGCTGCCCTCCGGCGCCCGCATGACGAGCGATGGCATCAGATATTCGAACATCGACCCCGACCAGGAGATCAGCGCCGCGCCGCGCGAGACGGGCGTGACAGCACGACCGAGGTGGAACCAGTGGCGGGTCGGAACGTCTCCCTTGGCGATTGCCATGAAGCTCGCGAGCCGGGCCTCCGAAGCGAGGAGATCGTAACAGCTCGGGTCGCGCGTGCCCTCGGCGACGAGATAGCCGATCGAAAGTAACTTGCGGTCGTGGTCGAGCAGAAAGCCGAACTCCATCGCGAGCGCTGTCGCCCGCGCGGCCTGCTCCAGGGCCGAGAGGCGCGCCGCTAAAGAGGCGGCTGCCTTCGCCAACCCGTCGATATCGCGGCGGTGGCTCTCGATCGCTCTTAGGGTCGTCTCAGCCCAGAACAGCATGTCCGCGCCGGTGCCGTCGCTTCGTTCGCTCGCGAGAGCACGCGCGATGTCCACCAGGGTTTCCGCGGCAACCGCGAGCGCCGAGAGCCGTTTCGCGATGCCCTCGCCGTCGACGGTTGCCCGCCCCGCATCGGCCGCGAGCAGGGCCAGCGCGTCGTCCAGCTGGCGCCACGTCACCGTTTGCGTTCGGCGACCGTCGCGCAGCCGGCCCGCCTCTTCGCGCATGAGCTCGAGCGCGTCTGCGACACCGGCAAGACGTCGCTCGTCGGTGAGCGGCTGAGCCGCCCATTCCCGGCACGCGTTGGCGAGAGCAATGAGGTGCCCGGCCAAATTGCCGCTATCGACGGAAGATATATATCGGGGATCGAGCGGCTGCAGATCCCGGGTATCGTACCAGTTGTAGAAATGGCCCCGGAAGCGCGCGAGCCGGCTCATGTTGGACAGCGTCGCCTCCAGCCGCTCGACCGCATCGATCGTTCCCGTCCATCCGAAGTCGCGAGCGCTCACTACCGACAGGAGATAGAGGCCGAGATTGGTCGGCGAGGTCCGATGCGCCAGAATCGGTACCGGGTCTTCTTGGAAGTTGTCCGGCGGCAACATCTGATCGGCCGGCGTCACAAAGGTCTCAAAGAACCGCCACGTCCGCCGTGCGATCAGTCGCAGGGCGCGGGCATCGCCGTCGGACATTGATTGCCTGCCCGCCACGATAGGAGATCGGCTCGTCCAGCGCGCGATCGCCGGCGAGGCGATCCAGAGCGCCGCGAATGGCAGCACGAGCGGCCAAGTCCCGTACCCCCACGCCGAAGCGACGATCACCGCCACAGCGGCGATGATGACTGCCCCGGCCATCCGGCGATAGAAGCTGAAAAGGTCGAGCCTCGGACCGATCGTTGCCTGCGCCGCGGTAACCCATTCGAGGAGATGCCGGCGGGTAACGAACAGCCGGGTCAGGGTCCGCGTGATCGCGTCGCCCATCAGCCACGCCTGATGCGCAAGGGAGCTGATCATGAGCGTCGACTGGGCGAGAGCGAGGCGGAGATCGGCGCCGAGCGCGTCGAGGTGGCTGCGCACCGTGATTCCGGTCCGCCCCGGGACGACGGCAGCGACGACGGGAATCAGGGTCGGCAGTACGATCGTCGCGAGTACGAAGAAAGTCCAAATCGCCGCCGCCTCGAACGGCAAGGTCCATCCCGCCAGCAAGGCGAGGACTGCAGCCGGAGCCGACAGCGTACGTCGCAGATTGTCGAGCATTTTCCAGCGACCGATCGGCGGGATGGGGCCACGCTTCCGATCCTCGCTGGTGACAGGGCCCCGACCGAAGATCCAGGGTAGCAATTGCCAATCGCCGC
>JALHTP010000322.1 GCA_022865725.1 Methyloceanibacter sp.
AAAAGGGGTAACTGGTCCGTGACATGTTGCCTCATGGTTGCCCCGATAACCCGGGAAAAGGCGTCTTCGGCTTGAAGAGGCAGATGTCGGCGATGATGCAGCGCCAGCATTCGGGCCGGCGCGCTTTGCACACATAGCGTCCATGCAGGATCAGCCAGTGATGGGCGTTATGTTTGTAGCGCTCAGGGACCACGCGGTTCAGCGTCAGCTCGACCTCCAGCGGATTCTTGCCGGGCGCCAGGCCCGTGCGGTTGGCGACCCTGAAGGCGTGCGTGTCGATGCCGATCGTATGCTGGCCGAAGGCGGTGTTGAGCACGACATTGGCCGTCTTGCGGCCGACGCCGGGCAAGGTCATCAACACTTCGCGGCTCTCGGGGACCTTGCTGCCATGCTCCTCGGCGAGCTTTCTCGACAGCGCGATCAGGTTCCGCGCTTTGCTGCGATAGAGGCCGATGGTCTTGATCTTCTCCTCGACCCCGGCCTCGCTGAGCGTCATCAGCTTCTCCGGCGTATCGGCGATGCGGAACAGGGCTGGCGTGGCGCGGTTGACCGAGGCGTCGGTCGCTTGCGCCGACAGGACCACGGCCACCAGAAGGGTGAAGGGGTCGTGGTAGTGCAGCTCGGTCTTGGGATGCGGGTCGGCCTCTTGGAAGCGGCGGAAAATCTCGTCGATCTCGTCTTGCGTCAGCCGCGATCCCGGCGCCCGCTTGCCCCGCGCTCGCGCCGCTCTTTCGCCTTTCGGTCGCACCACGGGCTTGCCTGCCGCTTCTCGGGGGATTAGCTCTTTTCTTGCTATGACAGAGGCTAACGCCGCTCCACAAGACCCTTCGGGCCGAGACCCTTCGGGCCGAGACCCTTCGGGTCAGGACCGTTCGGGTCAGGACCCGCGCTTCAGCGCCGTGCTCACGCCCCACAGATCCCTGGGGCCTAAGGGCTTCATGGTGCTGATGGGGGCGCTCTGCCTGGTCAGCTTCGGCACCGGGCTCCTTTTCTTCATGCTCGGCGCCTGGCCGGTGATGGGCTTCATGGGGCTCGACGTGGCCCTCGTCTATGTCGCCTTCAGGCTCAATTTCCGCGCGCTCCGCCTCTACGAGACGGTCGATCTCACCCAGGACGCGCTGACGGTGACGCGCATCGCTCCGTCGGGGCGGTCGCAATCCTGGAGCTTCAATCCCTATTGGGTCAGGCTCAACCTCGAGCCGCGTCTCGGCCGCTCCAGCGAGCTGTCGATCGCCTCGCACGGCAAGCGGGTGGTCATCGCGAGCTTCCTCACCGACGAGGAGCGGGAGGACTTTGCCTCCGCGCTGTCCTCGGCGCTCTCGTCCGCGAGAAGCCCTAACGCAGCTTAGGCGGCGAGGGCGTGCTTCTCGGCGACGGTGCCGTCGGCGTTGAGCCGGTAGACGAGCGGCATGCCGGTGCCAAGCTCGACCTGCATCACCTCATCGGGCGTCAGGCGGTCGAGCTCCATGATCAGCGAGCGAAGCGAATTGCCGTGGGCGACCACGATCACGCTCTTGCCCTTTTGCAGCTCGGGCACGATCCACTTCTCGTAGAACGGCACGACGCGCAACGCGGTGTCCTTCAGCGACTCGCCGCCGGGAGGCGCGATGTCGTAGGAGCGCTGCCAGATATGCACCTGATCCGCGCCCCAGCGCTTGCGCGCCTCTTCCTTGTTGATGCCGACCAGCTCGCCATAGTCGCGCTCGTTCAAGGCCGCGGCCTTGACGGTGGGAAGTTTGCCCTGGGCGAGCTCCTCGAGGATGATGTCGAGCGTGTTATGCGCGCGTTTGAGCGTCGAGGTAAATGCGCAGTCGAAACGCTGACCAGTCTCCTTGAGCATGGCGCCGGCGAGATGCGCCTCGGCCATGCCTTCCTCGGTGAGGCCCACATCCTTCCAGCCGGTGAAGCGGTTGAGGCGGTTCCACTCGCTCTCGCCGTGGCGGACGAGAACGAGGACATTCTCGCCTGCCGGGGGCTCCTTGCTGTCAGGGCTTCCTGTCATCACCTGTCCCGCTGCTCAACCCGTAGCGGCTCTTTCATCTCGCATGCCACATGGCAGCATATCGAGACAATGTTAAGCTCGGCCTCACTCATGAGCTCTGTTTCGGGCTGATTTCCGGCGCCGGGATCCCGCCTTTTAGGCAAGTGCGCATCCTTTGGCGAGATTCAAGCGTCGATCCGATCATCCCGCTACAGCCCAAGCACATCCTGCATCGAGTAGAGGCCGGGCTCCTTGCCGCGCGCCCACAGCGCCGCCTTGACCGCCCCGCGAGCGAAAATGCCGCGATCGGTGGCGATATGGGCAAGCTCGATCCGCTCGCCGGGACCGGCGAAGATCACCCGATGCTCCCCCACCACGTCGCCGCCGCGCAGCGCCGCAAAGCCGATATCCCCTTCGCGCCTTGGGCCCGTCTCG
>JALHTP010000323.1 GCA_022865725.1 Methyloceanibacter sp.
CCCCGCCTGTCCCCGACTGACGCGCCCTAAGCGGGCTTGCCGTTTCATCGGTGCGACGCGCACCGGTCCAGCTTTTTGCCCTCTATGGTCCGGATGCGCCATCGACTCAAGCCCTTTTCACGCGTTTCACTGGGCCGCGACGTTGCAGCATCCCGAATCGGCGAGGCCCGATCTTGCCCCCAACAGATTCCCAGTGAATTAACGGACGCTGGCTTGCCGACCGTTCCGTTCAACCGGGCTTGCGCGCCTCGACGGCGCCGAGCATGCGGTCGATCCCGACGAGTACGAGGCCGAGAAAGGCGAAGGCAGCCGTCAGCACCGCCATGTTCAGCAACACCCGGTCGTAGCCGAGCTGCGTCACATCGAGGAAGAGATAAGGGTAGTAGCCCGTCACTGCCCCGTGGATCAGCGAATAAAAGGTGTAAGAGACGGGGAAGATGAGCCACCAGGGGACCGACTTTATGCGGAGCGTCCCCTTCGGCACGAAGACGAGCCAGTCAATGAGATAGAGAGCGGGCGCCACGCAATGCTCGATCGTATCGGCGACCAGCTGCCAGCCTTCCGGATTCCAGAGCTTTCGCAAGATCGTGTAATACACCGCCGAAACGACGATGATGTAGGAGGCGATCGCCGTTCGCACCGAAGGACGCGAGAAGAACGCGCCCAATCTCGACTCTGGCGCGAGCCATGGCAGGGTCATGGCAAGCGCGACGAGGATGTTCGACAGCATTGTGAAGAAGGCGAGCAGGTCGATCGCCGCCTCGACGAGGTCGCCTTCGGTCTTGTAGCGAACGATGAGATAATATTGGAGGGCGATCGCGAACCAGCCGATCGCGGCCGCGACCATGCGAAACCAAAGCTGCATGACGTCCCCCTCCCCTTTGCCCCCTGGCATGAGAGGCCAGGCTAGCCTAACCCGCCAGCACCCTCAAATCCCAAACGAAAAGAGCCATCGCACGCGGCGCCCCCCACGATCATCGACGCTTTCTTGTGCAGGCAAGGCGAATTGGCTAAGCAAGGCTGAAGCATTGCGCCGCCAAACGGCCGGTTGGGCAAAGGACATCATCATGGCAGAGCCAGAGCGACCGCAGCTCAACCCCTATCAAGTCGAGCTCGAGGGCGGCAAACGCTACGCTTGGTGCCGCTGCGGGCGGAGCCAGAAGCAGCCTTTCTGCGACGGCTCGCATGCCGGCACCGGGATCGAGCCGCTGATGTTCACCGCCGAGCGGACCGAGCTTGCGCTTCTCTGCGGCTGCAAGGATACCGGCGATCCGCCCTACTGCGACGGCTCGCATCTGCTGCTGTGATTTTGGGCATGCACAGCGGAGACGCAGCGTTGTACGCGGCGGGCCCTTCTTGCTAAGAAGGTCGAGCCATCTGGGCCAAGAGCCCGGGGCACAAGGGGGACGCGAAGGCCAATGGCCTATTTCCTACAGCAGCTGATCAACGGGATCGCGCTTGGCTCGATCTACGGGCTGATCGCCATAGGCTACACCATGGTCTACGGCATCATCGGCATGATCAATTTCGCCCATGGCGACATCTTCATGGTGGGCGCCTTCATCGCGCTGATCGCCTTTCTCGCGGTGATGAGCCTCGGCATCACGATGATCCCGCTTGCGCTCCTCATCGTGCTGCTCGTCGCCATGGCGCTTACCGCGGTATGGGGCTGGACGGTGGAGCGCATCGCCTACCGGCCGTTGCGCGAATCGTTCCGCCTGGCGCCGCTCATCACCGCCATCGGCATGTCGATCGTGCTGCAGAATTTCATTCAGGTGGCGCAAGGGGCGCGGGTGAAGCCGCTCCAGCCCGTGATCACGGGAGGCTACACTTTGTTCGAGCAGGACGGCTTCGCCGTCAATCTCTCCAATATCCAGATCCTCATCGTGTTCACGACGCTCGTGCTGATGACGGTGTTCTGGCTGATTATCACCCGCACCGCGCTCGGCCGGTCGCAGCGCGCCTGCGAACAGGACCGGCTGATGGCCGCGCTGTCCGGCGTCAATGTCGACCGCACCATCTCGCTCACCTTCGTGCTCGGTGCTTCGCTCGCAGCCGTGGCCGGCCTGCTTTACCTTCTCTATTACGGGGTGATCGACTTCTATATTGGTTTCGTCGCCGGCATCAAAGCCTTCACCGCGGCGGTGTTCGGCGGCATCGGCTCGCTGCCCGGCGCCATGCTCGGCGGCCTCGTCATCGGCCTGATCGAGACCTTCTGGTCGGCCTATTTCACCATTGAGTACAAGGATGTCGCGGCCTTCTCGATGCTCGCGATCGTGCTCATCTTTTTCCCGACCGGCCTGCTCGGCCGTCCCGAGGTGGAGAAGGTTTGAGCGCCTTGGCGGAGCCCGGCACATCGTTCGGCCAGCGGCTCCAGGCGGCGCTCGTCGACTCCCTTCTCGCCGCCATCATCGCCTTCGCGCTGTTCGGTCTGCTGCTGGGCTTCCGAACTGTCGACAACGTGACCGGGCTCACGCTCCAGCCGCGCCCGGCGTTGCTGGCCATCGCCGTCGGCATCGTGTTTTTTGGCCGCCTCCTGCTCAATCTCTTCGTGTGGCACGGCGACTACCCGATCACCACGCCGTTCGCCAAGCTGTTCAGCAGGGAGACTTTCGAGCGGCGCGATATTCGCGTGCTCGGCATCACCGCGCTCGGCTCGGCGCTCGTCTCCATTGTCGGCATTGTCATCGGCAGTCCGGCCTGCCAGCTCGTGGCCGGATGCATCCTGGGTTTTTTGAGTATTGGGCTGTTGCGCCGGATCATCGTCCATGTCTTCCCGAACCTCCCTTACGGGCGCATCTTCACCGTCGGCGGCATCGCCTTTGCCGTCCTCTTCCCGATCTGCTCCTACCTTCTCGAGAAGGCCTTCCATCTCGGATTGCCGCTGCGCTATTTGTTCGATTTGTCGATCCTGGTGCTCACCTACATCATGCTCGGTTGGGGGCTGAACATCGTGGTCGGCCTCGCCGGGCTTCTCGATCTCGGCTATGTCGCCTTCTACGCGGTCGGTGCCTATACCTTCGCGCTGCTGGCGACGCATTTCGGCTTGGGCTTCTGGATCTGCCTGCCGATCGCGGGCGCCGCGGCCGCGCTGTGGGGCATCGTGCTCGGCTTCCCGGTGCTGCGGCTCCGAGGCGACTATCTCGCCATCGTGACGCTCGCCTTCGGCGAGATCGTGCGCATCGTCCTCCTCAACTGGACCGATGTCACCAATGGGCCCAACGGAGTCTCGGGCATTCCCAAGCCCACGTTTTTCGGCCTGCCCTTCTCGGCAACCGGCGAGGTAACCTTCAGCTCCTTCTTCGGGCTCAAATACGACCCGATCCAGGGCATCATCTTTCTCTATTACGTGATCCTCGCGCTGGCGCTGATCACCAACCTGGTGACGCTGAAATTGCGGCGGCTTCCCATCGGCCGCGCTTGGGAGGCGATGCGCGAGGACCAGATCGCCTGCCGCTCGCTGGGCATCAACACCACCATCACCAAGCTCTCGGCCTTCGCCATCGGCGCGATGTTCGGCGGGCTCGCGGGAAGCTTCTTCGCCACCCGCCAGGGCTTCATCAGCCCGGAGAGCTTCACCTTCATCGAATCCGCCATCATCCTCGCCATCGTGGTGCTCGGCGGCATGGGCAGCCAGCTCGGCGTGGCCATCTCGGCGATCGTCATGGTCGGAGGCTTCGAGGCGCTGCGCCACACCGAAGGCTTGCAGAGCATCGTCGGCGAGGGGTTCGACCCCGCGCTCTACCGCATGCTGCTGTTCGGCGTCGCCATGGTCGGGATCATGGTCTGGCGGCCGCGCGGGATCATCGGCTCGCGCACGCCCTCCATCACGCTCGGCGAGTCCAGGCCGATCAGCGGCGCTCTCGTCAAAGAAGGCAGCGCATGACGACGTGGCATGCCGCCCCCCTGCTCAAGGTCGAGCACCTCACCATGCGCTTCGGTGGGCTGATCGCCGTCGACGACGTTTCTTTCTCGGTCGGCCGCAACGACATCACCGCGCTGATCGGGCCGAACGGCGCCGGCAAGACCACGGTGTTCAATTGCATCACCGGCTTCTACAAGCCGACCGAGGGGATGATGCAGCTCACCCATCCCGACGGCCAGGGCTTCAATCTGGAACGGCTCGACGACCACGACATTAATTCCCGCGCGCGTGTCGCCCGCACCTTCCAGAACATCCGGCTGTTTCAAGGCATGACGGTGCTGGAGAACCTGATGGTGGCGCAGCACAACGTGCTCATGCGCGCCTCGGGGCTCACCATCGGCGCCATTCTCGGGATCGGCGGCTTCGGCAAGGCCGAGAAAGAGGCCGTCGAGCTTGCCCGGCACTGGCTCGACCGGGTGGGAATCACGCGCCGCGCCGACGAGCCGGCCGGTTCCCTCCCCTACGGCGATCAGCGACGGCTCGAGATCGCTCGCGCCATGTGCACGCGGCCTCTGCTGCTTTGCCTGGACGAGCCGGCGGCCGGACTGAATGCGCGCGAAAGCGACGGGCTCAACGAGCTCCTGTTTTCGATCCGCGCGCAGGAAGGCATCGCGCTCCTGCTCATCGAGCACGACATGAGCGTGGTGATGCGCATCTCCGACCATGTCGTGGTGCTCGATTACGGCAAGAAGATCGCCGACGGGACCACCGATGAGGCGAGGAACGACCCGCGCGTCATCGCCGCCTATCTCGGCGTTCCGGACGAAGAGCTGCCGCTGGTCGAGCGCGAGGTGGGGCTATGACCGCGCCGCTCCTGGAAATGCACAAGGTGACGGCCTGCTATGGCGTGCTCCCGATCCTGCATGGCATCGACCTCCACATCCAGGAGGGCGAGATCGTCGCCCTGATCGGCGGCAACGGCGCCGGCAAAACCACGCTGATGATGACCATCTTCGGGCGCCCCCGCGCCAACGAAGGCCGCATCATCTTCCAGGGGCGCGACATCACCTCTCTTCCCACGCATGAGGTCGCGCGGCTCGGCATCGTGCAGTCGCCGGAAGGACGCCGCATCTTCTCGCGCATGACGGTGCTGGAGAACTTGCAGATGGGCGCCATCGTCGCCAGCGATCCCGCCAGCTTCGATGGAGATCTCCAGCGCGTCTATGCGCTCTTCCCGCTGCTCAAGGCGCGGCAGCATCAGCGCGGCGGCACGTTGTCGGGCGGCGAGCAGCAGATGCTCGCCATTGCCCGCGCGCTGATGGGACGACCCAAGCTCCTGTTGCTCGACGAGCCGTCGCTCGGCCTGGCGCCGCTGATCGTGAAACAGATCTTCGCCGCGATCCGCGCGCTCAATTCCGACTATGGCCTGACCGTGTTCCTCGTCGAGCAGAGCGCCTATCACGCGCTCAAGCTCGCCCATCGCGGCTATGTCATGGTCAATGGCAGGATCACGATGAGCGGCTCTGGCGCCGAGCTGCTCGGCAGCCCCGAGGTGCAGGCAGCCTATCTCGAAGGGGGCACCGGCAGCGCCGCCCAGCAGGGAGGACGGCATTGAGCTGGCTCTCCGACGACAGCTTTCGCGTCTTCCTCGTGCTCACTTTGATCCTCGGGGGCGGCGCGGCTTTCCTTGCCGGAAAGGGCCTGGCGCGCTCGTGGAAGCCGTTCGGACGGGTGTTCTTCTATATTGCGCTGCTCACCGCCGCGGTTCGCTTCTTCCATTACGCCCTGTTCGACGGGGAGCTGCTGTCGCTCTATTATTATCTCGTCACCTATGCCCTGCTCCTTGCGGCGGCGTGCCTCGGCTTCCGCCTGATGCGGACGACACAAATGGTGACGCAATATCGTTGGCTCTACGAGCGGACAGGCCTGCTCACCTGGCGCGAGCGGCTGAGTTGAGCGATCGCGCGCGGATCAGCACAAACTGATATAGGGTGGTTCAAAGTCTTTCTCCGAGGGAGGTAACAATGAAGCGTATGGCCGGGCTGGTCGCAGCCCTCGCTCAAGTCGTCCTGATCGCCGGTTGCGGCGGGGGCGAGGAGAGCAACACCACGCCGATCGCGGTCGTCGGCCCGGTCACGGGTCAGTATGCCTCCTTCGGGCAGCAGATGAAGAACGGCGCCGAGCTCGCCGTCGAGGACATCAACGCCGCTGGCGGCGTGCTCGGCAAGAAGCTCGACCTCGATGTCGGCGACGATGCTTGCGATCCGAAGCAGGCGGTGGCGGTCGCCAACCAGATGACCGCGAATGGCGTGGCGCTCGTCGCCGGCCATTATTGCTCCGGCTCCTCGATCCCCGCCTCCAAGGTCTATGCCGAGAGCGACATGGTGCAGATCTCGCCGGCCTCGACCAACCCCGCCTTCACCGACGATCGCGCCGGTCCGAATATCTATCGCGTCTGCGGCCGCGACGATCAGCAAGGCGGCATCGCGGGCAAATATCTGGCGAGCCATTTCTCCGACCGGAACATCGCCATCATCCACGACAAAACCGCTTACGGCAAAGGCATCGCCGACGAGGTCAAGAATGCGCTCAACGCGGCGGGCAAGCAGGAGGCGATGACCGAGGCCATCACCGCCGGCGAGAAGGACTACTCCGCGCTGGTCTCCAAGCTGAAGCAGGCCAATATCGACGTGCTGTTCCTCGGCGGCTACCACACCGAAGCCGGGCTGATCGTGCGGCAGATGCGCGACCAGGGCATGGCGACCGTGCTGATGGGCGGCGATGCGCTGATCACGCAGGAATATTGGTCGATCACCGGTCCGGCCGGCGAAGGCACGCTGATGACCTTCTCCCCCGACCCGCGCAAGAACCCGGCCGCCGCCGAGGTGGTCAAGCGCTTCAAGGACAAGGGCGTCGAGCCTGAAGGTTATGTGCTCTACACCTACGCCGCGATCCAGGCCTGGAAGCAGGCGGCCGAGAAGGCGAAGTCGACGGCCTCAGCCGACGTGGTGAAGGCGCTCAACGACAACGAGTTCGACACGGTGGTCGGCAAGTTCAAGTTCAACGAGAAGGGCGATCCGAACCTGCCGCCTTATGCCGTCTATCGCTGGTCGAAGGGCACCTATGAGGAGATCAACGAGCAGGCGCTCCAATAATCGGAGGGCCTAGACTCGGGACGCTCTAGCGCTTTTTCGCGGCAGACTGCTGGGCTTTGAAATAGGCCCCGAGCTCCTTCTCCACCCGCACCAGATCCTCGGGCAGCGGGAGCCCGAGGGCTTTGAACTCGTTCAGCTTCTCGAAGATGCGGAGATAGAGATCGTGCGGGTTCTCGGGCGGGGTGTCCATTTGGTTGATGAGGAGGGCAAGCTCCGCCTTGAGGTCGTCGAATGCCATGGTCTAAATGCTCCCTTCCCCGCTTCGCTGCCTGGCGAAGGGACCATAAATGCCGCGCCCGGGCAAGCGGCCCTCGCCCGGCCCAACGCCTGCGATTGCGGCCGGCCCGTTTCCCCTGCATAATTAAGGCTCGTAAACGGCGGGATGGGGCCAATGGATAAAGTAACTTTCGGGAACGTGGTCGGCTTCGTGCTCGCCTTCCTATTCGCGGTGGTGATCGGGATCTCCATGTGGGCGCTCCTGACCGGCGACTACGTGAACTCCATCATGAACGAGCAGACCAGGCACACGCTGCGCATCGTCGGATTCGCAGGCGCGCTGGCCGCGCTCGCCACCTGGTGGGTGCAGAGCTTCGCCGCCCAACGGGGCTTCGTGGTGCGCCTGCTGTTCGCCCTCTTCATCTTCGTGGTGGCGTTCTGCAGCTTCGGCGGGCTGCTCCGGTTCGTCTACATTCACGCCACCTATCCCAACCAGCAGGATTGGTCGCTGACGGGCATGTATCTCGCCTCGCTCAACGACTTCTACACATTCTTGCTGGATATGTTTTTGCCGCCCCGGCCGGCCTATGCCGCTCTGTCCCTGGCTGCGGCGATCTTTATTGCCTGGTTCGGACCGCGCGAGGCCAAGACCGCCGATATCTGATCGGCGCACGAATTGAGCGGCGGCGCCCGCTCTGCTAGAAGTTAGCGCCTCTCCCGCATCCTGCATCGCGGAAAGGCTTTTTCGAAGCGCATGATCCCCCGCTATAGCCGCCCCGAGATGACCCGCATCTGGGAGCCCGAGACCAGGTTCCGCATCTGGCTCAGGATCGAGACCTATGCCGCCGAGGCCATGGCCGAGCTCGGGCTGATCCCCAAACATGCGGCCGATGCGGTGCGAAATCGCGGCGGCTTCGACATCGCCCGCATCGATGAGATCGAGCGGGAGGTGAAGCACGACGTGATCGCCTTCCTCACCTCCGTCGCCGAGCATGTCGGACCGGAAGCGCGCTTTCTGCACGCGGGGCTCACCTCGTCCGACGTCCTCGACACCTGCTTCAACGTGCAGCTCGTCGAGGCGGCGGATCTGCTGATCGCCGACATCGACGCGCTGCTTGCCGCGCTGAAGGCCCGCGCCTTCGAGCATAAGGACACCCTCACCGTCGGCCGCAGCCACGGCGTCCATGCCGAGCCGACCACGTTCGGACTGAAGCTGGCGGTCGCTTACGCCGAGTTCGCCCGGGCACGGGAGCGGCTGCTACACGCCCGCGAGGAGGTCGCCACCTGCGCCATCTCCGGCGCGGTCGGGACCTTCGCCCATGTCGATCCGAGGGTCGAAGCCTATGTGGCGAAGAAGCTGGGCTTAAGGGTCGAACCCATCTCGACGCAGGTCGTGCCGCGCGACCGGCACGCCATGTACTTCGCCACGCTCGGCGTGGTGGCAAGCTCGGTCGAGCGGCTCGCGACCGAGATCAGGCATTTGCAGCGGACCGAGGTGCTCGAAGCCGAGGAGTATTTCAGCCCGGGGCAGAAGGGCTCCTCGGCCATGCCGCATAAGCGGAACCCGGTGCTGTCGGAGAATTTGACCGGCCTTGCCCGCGTGGTGCGCGCCTATGTCATGCCGGCGCTCGAGGACGTGGCGCTCTGGCACGAGCGCGACATCTCTCATTCCTCGGTCGAGCGGGTGATCGGGCCCGACGCTACCATCGCGCTCGATTTCGCGCTGTCGCGACTCTCCGGGATCGTCAAGGACCTGTTGGTCTACCCCGAGCGCATGCGCCTCAATCTCGACTGCCTCGGCGGGCTCATCCATTCGCAGCGCGTGCTGCTGGCGTTGACCGAGGCTGGAGTGCCGCGCGAGGAGGCCTATCGAATCGTGCAGCGCAACGCCATGTCGGTCTGGCAGGACGGCGCCGATTTCCTCGAAGCGCTACTCGCCGACAAGGACGTGACCAAGGTGCTCTCGCCCGAGCAGATCCGCGCCCAGTTCGATCTCGGCTATCACACCAAGCACGTCGACACGATCTTCGCCCGCGTGTTCGGGACGAAATAGGGGCCCGTGACGCAGCGTCGCTAGCGCGGCTTCGTTGAGTCGCTGTAGCTGCTTCTCAGGTCGACGCTGATGCCCTGAATGTCGACATCGTCGATGCGGTGGCCGTCACTATAGCCGTGGAAGATATGCGGCATGTAGCGATAGCGGTTCCGCTC
>JALHTP010000324.1 GCA_022865725.1 Methyloceanibacter sp.
CTGCCCCCATGACACTTGCCACTAAAGACCTCGACAAGGCCAAGCTCGATCCTCAGTCCGTCTTCCAGGCGCCCAAGGACGTGCTCGGCGCGCCGGGCCTCTCCGCCGACGAGAAGAAGTCGATCCTCGTCCGCTGGGAAGCCGATGTCGAAGCCCTGCTCAGGGCGACCGAGGAAGGCATGCTGCCGTCCGACAATCGCAGCCCCGCCGAGCTGCTGCGCGCCGTGCATGAGGCCATGCAGTCGCTCGAGCGCGGAAGCGTCGGCGTACCGCATCGCTGCTGCGGCTAGAAGTATCGCTTGCTTAGCAGCGCACCCCTTGATTGGAAGGCGGCGAAACCAAATCTATTGGTTAAGGGGAGCTTCTGAAGACGGGATGTCCCATGCCGCCTCGCCGCCTGCCATTTTCGCGCTTGTCGCTGATTGCCGCGATGCTTGGCGCTCAGCTCGTTGCGGGCGGAGCGCTGGCCGCCGCCGCTCGTGCAGTTGCTGACTCTCTCCACTTGTTGGAGCGAGCAAAAAAGGTTCGCGTGGTAACGGCCTTGAATGAAAAAGAACTCGACAGCGAATCGCCCGCTGCAGAATTGTCAAAGTACCTGACGCGCCGCGGCATTGATGCCACGCCGGATTGTATCGATGCAGCGGGTCGTCGGATCGGAGAGATTCTGAGTTCTTACCTCACCGCTAATCAAGCGGACCTCCTAGTTATGGGCGCGTACGGCCATTCGCGCCTAAGGGAGTTTATTCTGGGCGGAGCCACCCGGAGCGTGCTTTTAAAGCCGCCGCTGCCCGTCTTGCTTTCGCATTAGTAAGAAAATCGAAACTCAAGCGACAGCTGCGGCTCGCGAATGCAGGAGGCTAGTTGATTACAAGTAGGAGCTCGTTATGTCGAACAAGGAGAGTTTCACGCCGGAAGAGTGGACCAAGATCTTGGTAGGCCCGATGCTGGCTGGAATGGCCGTTTCAGCGGCAGACCCGAGTGAGTTATGGGGCCTGATTAAAGAAGGTTCCGCGAGCTCATCGGCGATGGCCGCTGCAAAGTCGGATGCCGGTTCCAATGAACTTGTGAAAGCTGTTATCGCGGATTTCGAGACGCAGGAGGGGCGATCCACTGTGCGTAACGCACTGCGAAAGCGGTTTGCCGGTGCCAAGCCGGCCGATGTTGTTCAGGGCTCACTTGAGATTCTGCGGGAAATCTCGACGGTCCTAGCAACTAAAGCGCCTGGCGATACACCTGCCTTCAAGGCTTGGTTGAACGACATTAGTCGCAAAGTATCTGAGGCCTCACCGGAAGGTGGTATCGGAGGCGCGCAGGTAAGCAACGCAGAGAAGGCTACACTGGCCGAAATTTCTAAGGCCCTGGGTACAACGACCTGAAGAGTTCTCGGCTCCCAAGATGCGCGGCGCGCGTCCGATTCGGGGACGCCGTGGTTCTCGGCGGCGAGATCGGTCGCCCAGTACGGCGCCTACAGCCGAAGTTCTCATACGACAATCTGACTTTAAATGTGAAATTGGCTCCGTAGTTGCATCTTTTAATGATGCAGCCAATGCATTCATTGCTTTCGCCAGAGCACTCCCAGAGGTCTCAACGCCACTACTCGCCCGATTCAGGGTTAAGTGGATGTCACGTGTGGTCGGGTAATGACCCATAACGGACATCATTTAGGCTGTCGCTGCTGAGCGAGGGTTGCTCTCACCTCATAAGTCGAAACGTGGAGGTTCCCGGCGGTGGTAACTGCGCGTTCGAGCAGGACTTTGCCAAAACCTTTGAGGTGACAGGGCTTGCGTTACTAAGGAGAGGGTCTTGGCTGGGGAAATACAGCCAGCAAGGGATCTAAGACGTTCTCATCCAGTCCCACCAGCCCTGACTGATTTTGATAAAGTTCCTCGCTGTACGGCTTGCCATCCCTATCCGGTGCACCGGCGCCCTGAACAATCGCTTCAAGGATCAATTGCCCGTTTACGATCCTGAAAATTCCGCCGCCTGAGCCTCCTTCACCGCCGGATAAGTCAGCAAAGTAGGCTAACGGACCATCCGGACCAGAGGGGAAAACATGGCGGATCGTCCCGACTTGGGTAACGGGTTCTCGGCCGCTCCATGGGCTGAGCATGCCATCTTGCTTCGCAGTCGCTTCAAAAACACGATCGCCTTGTTGCAGCATCGCTCCTTTTTCAGGGATGGCCAAAGCCTGGCAACCTTCGACCGGATGGGCAAGTCTGACTGCGGTCATGTCTTGCCGTTTCAATTCCGGTGTTTTGGACATGGAAGTTGCTATGGGCGGAAGTTGGGACGGATCATCGATAACGATCGCAATTTCATCCTTGGGATTTTTCCAGTTATGAAAGCGACACGTATCAATCGGCAATAGCTGCCCCGTGCCCAAATCCTGAAACGCATGTTTGACGGTAACAAGGATGTTGGGCTGAAGCGCTATATTGCCGCTGCCCTGATAGGTATAAATCCGCTTTCCGTCTGCCGACGGAACTTTGCAGACGACAGGGCCCGTACACGCCATCAGTTGCGTTAGTTGCGACGCCGTTACGCCAAACTCCTTTTGCAGGGCATCCGCCAGTTCAGAAAGGTCGTGGCGGTTATCATATTTTTTGAGCTCGTCCTTGTTGTTCGGATCGATCATGACCCCTTCCGGCGTGATGATGCTCGCCTGCTGCAATAGCTGGGAAACGGCAAGGGGCTCGGCATGGCTGACGGCAATACCCGCCGATCCGACCAGCGCCGCAAGGGCCAGAGTTCTTCCGATCATTTTAAGAGAGCGCGTCATTGGGTGTGCATCGAAATCCGACACTAGAGGAAAGAAGGGCCGGCGAGAGGCCGGCCCCAAACAATCTGCTGGCCTTGAGTGATGCTAGGCTTTGCACTCTTTCATGTCGGCCATGGCCTTCTCTGCGGCCTCCTTAGAATCATATTCCCCCATCATTTTCATGCCCGAGGCCATCTCGGTCACAACCGAACATTTGTGGCTAGTGGTGTCGAGGCCCACGAAGTACTTCCCGCCCCCGGACTCCACAGCTAAAGCGGGTATGGCAAATGCGCCAATCAGAACGGCTGCGACTAAATACTTCCTCATTTCCTGTCTCCTTGGGATGAACTTGCGGAACGGCTAGCCAAAGAAGAAAAGCACATCCTTTGGAACCTACCAAGTCAACTGTCCGTAAACAGGATTACCCGCGTCCCGCGCTGTTCTACCGCCGATCTTGACCCTGCCAGGATCCTCGCAGCCAGCGAGAAACGCCCTCAACGTTCTGACCGAGATATGCAATCGTCCGTGTCGATGGATGCCCCTCGTGCTGTATGTCCGCTATTGGCACCATCCGGAAGTGCCGCCCGCCGCGAAGGAAGGCCGCTTACGGCTCCAAAGCGGACTCTCCCATTGGCATACTTGCTGAGGTGAGGGCGCTAGAGCGGAATAGAAAGGACGTCCCGGTAGGCGAGTGCCTGCTACACGAGATGAATCATGAACTGTTACGTTTACGTCCTGGGAAGCGAAGGCGGACGCAATTACCGAACCTATGTCGGGTGGACAACCGATCTCGACCGGCGGCTCAAGCAACATAATGCTGGCGCTGGCGCGAAATCGACGCGGGGGCGGAAGTGGGTTCTTCTCTACGCCGAAAGATACGACGCGCGAAGCGCAGCCATGAGCCGCGAATGGCATCTCAAGCGTGACAGGCAGTTTCGGAAATTGCTGCGGCCTAGCTCGTTCGCCCATTCTCAGAACTCATGAAGCCTAACCAGCTGTCTCAGAAACCGGGACCGCCTCTCTTTCGAGTGGACTTCCTTGTCGACCAGAGCGTGAATGCCTGAGACGCAGGCGTTGATCTCCTCCGCGCACGCCTCCCAGAGCCCGGCCAGTCCGGGCTTCGGGTGGTGAGCGCGCCAGATGGCGCGATAGCACCGGAGACCGACATGACCGAGACCGCTGACGCTGCAGAATCGATAGTAGAGCAAGAGGCACGCAGCCGCCGCCCGACGACCGCACCGCGGACACGGCTGCGCGAGAGGCTCGCGGTGCTGGAAAAGCTCGATGCCGGCCAGCTTCGTGCAGAGTGGCGGCGGCTCTACCGGAGCCAAGCGCCACGCCTCAGTCGCGATCTCCTCATCCGCGGCGTCGCCCACCGCCTGCAGGAGCTGGACCTTGGCGGGATGAGCAAAGCGACCCGACGGAAGCTGGCGGCCTTCGCCACGGAGTTGAAGGCAAGCGGAAGCCTGACGCCTCGCTCCAGCCCGCAGCTGAGACCAGGTGCGCGCTTGGTGCGCGAATGGCGCGGGCGGACCCATATTGTCGCGGTCCTGGAGGATGGCTTCGAGTACGCCGGCAAGGCGTATCCCTCGCTGACGAGGATCGCACAGACGATCACCGGGGCGCATTGGTCCGGTCCACGCTTCTTCGGTCTCACCAACAAGAGGTGCTCAGCAGAGCCATCCGACAAAGGCGCTGAAGGACACGGACCTTCCGCCGCCGCGGATGGTGTGGCAGGGGGCGCTCATGTCTAAGCCCGCGGTCAAAGCAGCCGGCTCCCGAAGCGCCAGACTTCGGTGCGCCATCTACACTCGAAAGTCGAGCGAGGAAGGACTGGAACAGGACTTCAACTCGCTCGACGCCCAGCGCGAGGCCTGTGAGGCATTCATCGTCAGCCAGAAACATGAAGGCTGGACTTCCCTTCCGGTCCTCTACGATGACGGCGGCTTCTCGGGTGGGACATTGGAGCGGCCGGCCCTGCAGCAGCTTCTTGCCGATGTTGCCGCCGGCAAGATCGACGTCGTGGTGGTTTACAAGATCGACCGCCTGACCCGCTCCCTCCTCGACTTCGGCAGGATCGTCGAGATTTTCGACAAACGGAACGTGTCCTTCGTCTCTGTGACCCAACAGTTCAATACCACCACATCGATGGGGCGGCTCACCCTCAACGTCCTGCTCTCCTTCGCCCAGTTCGAGCGGGAGGTCACCGGCGAGCGCATCCGCGACAAGATCGCAGCCTCCAAGAAGAAGGGCATGTGGATGGGCGGACAGCCGCCCCTTGGCTATGACGTCAAGGACAGGAAGCTGGCAATCAACCCGGACGAGGCCGATATCGTCCGGATCATCTTCCGCCGGTATCTCGACCTGAAGTCAGTCCGGACACTCAAGGAGAGCCTCGATGCTTCGGGCGTTGTCAGCAAAGCGCGCATCGCCTCGGATGGGAGCGCCTACGGCAGCAAACCGATCGCCATGGGTGCCCTCTACCACCTGCTCCAGAACCGCATCTACCGCGGTGAGATCGTCCACAAGGACAAGAGCTATCCGGGCGAACATCAGGCAATCGTCGATGAGGGGCTGTGGGATGACGTTCAGACCATTCTCGCCAGCAACCGGGTTGGCCGGGCCAACGGCGCGACCGCAAAGGCGCCGAGCCTGCTGGCAGGGATCCTCTTCGATGCCGCCGGCGAGCGCATGACCCCGTCTCATGCGGTCAAGAAGGGTACCCGTTATCGCTACTATGTCTCGCGCCCGCTTATAACAGGTGGCGACGCGGTCAACGCTGGCGGTCAACGGATACCGGCCGTAAGCCTGGAGGCGCTTGTCGCCCGACGCATGCAGGACTGGCTTGCCGACGGCGCCGCGGTTCTTGATGCAATCCGCCGTCACGTACCGGATGGGGTTGCCCAACAGCACACCATCGCGGGCGCCATGCGTCTCGGTGCGTCGTGGCACGGTCTCCGCCCGGATGAAGTACGCAGCCTGCTTCTCTCGATCTGTCGTCGCGTCCAGGTCCACGTCGATCGGCTCGAAATGACCATCGACAGCCTCGCCCTTGTCAGGAGGATCGAACCGCAGATTGCCGGGGACGACGCTATCCCAGCGAAGACCCCGCCGGACGCGGACGTTGCTCCGCTCGTCCTGACCACCCCTGCGCGACTCCGCCGGGCCGGCATGGAAATGCGCATGGTGGTCGACGACGGATCCGAGCCCGCCAACGTCGATCCCGGTCTCGTTCGGGTCCTGGTGCGCGCCTTCGCGATCCGCGATCAGCTGTTCAACGACCACAGCCTCTCACCCAACGACATCGCGGAACGCGAGGGTATCGTCCCTTCCTACGCCACACGCCTCTTCCGCCTCACCTTCCTCGCGCCGGACATTATCGCCACCATCCTCGACGGAAGACACCCGCCAGAACTCACTCTTCGCAAGCTCCTGGATGACACGCGACTGCCGCTCGACTGGAGCGAGCAGAGAGCAAGCCTCGGCTTCGCTTAGCCGGTGACGGTGCGGCGTCTCTCTGTTCTCCGTGTTACTCCCTCACCCACGAATCCGGCGCCCCCGTGCGAGACGGTCGTACCACCGGCGTCGCCGCCGGGAGACCCCGCGCGGAAACAGCCCGTAAATAGCAGCCGAAACGTCTCCGCCGAACCGCTGCGATTCCATCGCCGTCGCAAGCCTCGGAAATGTCGGCGGAACTCGGAAGGCGGCAAAGGCAAATAATACTTTACTATCAAGTGCTTAGTTCGTGGCGGAGCGAGCGGGATTCGAACCACGAATCTGGGTCGCCGTATCGATTTGAAAACTCTAAGAAATTCAGCAAGTTAGGTACGACAGACCCTTGCCGAACGGTGACGCACAACCCTCATGCAACGCGGTGAGCCCGCCGATTGGCGCGCCTCTTGCGGGGCAGAACGAGGGAGACCAATTTAGGCTCGGACCTGATCCGCGACCCTCGTGGTGGGTTCTGCTGGCTCGTCGCCGGCGGCGTCGTTGCCGCGGGTCTTGTCGTTTCTGCTGGCGGCTTGCTTCGTTTCACGGGCTTGGAGCGCTTGGGCTGTTTGGGAGCGGTGGGGGCATCCGAACTTGCGGTCTTGGACACCTTCGGGCGCTTGGGAGCAGTGGTGCCGTCTGAACCGGCGGTATCAGCCATCTCAAGCCCGAAGAGAGCCGCCACATCAGTGTCGTTAAGCACCTTCGCGGCGCCGGGTGTCGCCTTGGATAGCGGAAGACCCTGTCCGGCATTGGCGATTAGTTCGTTTTCATCCACGCCGCGCAGTACGAAAAGAAGCTGAGGCTTCTCGTCAAGCCTAGCGCCGACCCCGTACAGAACGGCCGACACGTGCTTGCACATATCCGCCCAGTCCGGACAGCTGCAGGCGAGCTTGATCTCGCCCGGCGCCGGGAACAGACCGTCGCCCTCCCGACAGACCCGATCCATGACGCCCTTGGCCAATCGACCCTGCAGCAGCTCGACCAGCGAATCGATGCTTCCTGCACAGTCGCGACAGATTAATTTCCAGCGTGCTTTCGCAACCGGCGCGATGGACACCTTGATCTTGTAAAGCTCGGAACCGGCGACCATCGCGGCGACCTCGCCCTTGGCGATTTGCAGGTCGACGACGGAACCGTTGCGGACATAGCTGCGTCCGCGCGGCAAGCGATTCTCGTAGTCGCTGTAGCGTTCGAGGTTGGCGCACCACGCCTGGCCCCAGAAACTCTTGGCAATCGTGCGGCCCTCGATCCGCACGGGCGCGATGGACTGTCCACGCTTTCTCAGCTTGGCCACCTCGCGTTCGGCATTACGACGCTTCTCGGCAACCGAAACATAAGGGCGCCGTGAGAAGTAGTAGCTCATGCATCAGGTCTCCTTCATCGCCGCGCCCAGGTCGAGAGCCACGAGACTCAGTAACTCCTCATCCTTCATCTCCGTCAGCACTATGTCAGCACCCCCGCTGAGGAAATCCCCAGCAAGTTGCTGCTTCGATTCGATCATCTGGTCGATCCTGTCCTCCACTGTGCCGCGGCAGATAAACTTGTGCACGAGCACGTTCTTGTTCTGCCCGATTCGGAAGGCGCGATCGGTGGCCTGGTTTTCCACAGCAGGATTCCACCACCGATCGAAATGGATGACATGGGAGGCCGCGGTGAGATTGAGCCCGGCGCCGCCGGCTTTGACCGACAGCACGAAGAAGGGGACGCTTTCGTCCTCCTGGAACTGCCGCACCAGATCCTTGCGTTTCCTGACCTCGGTCTCGCCATGCAGGACGAGGCCGGCCCGCCCGAATACGGAGCCCAGGAACGCCGCCAGTGGCGCGGTCGTCTCCTTGAACTGGGTAAAGATGAGCGCCTTCTCCTGCCGGGTAGAGAGCACCTCCGCAATGTCGCGCAAACGCGCGAACTTGCCGCTGTCCTCTTCGGCCCATGCGCCGTCGCCGAGCCATTGCGAAGGATGGTTGCAGATCTGCTTCAACCGCATGAGGAAGGCGAGGACGATGCCCCTGCGCTTGATTCCATCGACGTCGTCGAGCTGGTCGGCGAGATCGTTCACGGCCTGCTGGTACAGCGCGGCCTGCGTGCGGCTCAAGGGGCAGAACGTTTTCACCTCGGTCTTGTCGGGCAAGTCCGCAATGATGCTCTTGTCCGTCTTCAAGCGTCGCAAGATATAGGGCCGTACCAAGTCGCGGAGCGGGCCGTAAGGGCTTTGCGGCTGGTCGGCGAGGCGTTTGACGTAGGACGAAAACTCCTTCGACGATCCCAGCAGTCCGGGATTGATGAAGTCGAAGATCGACCACAGATCGCTCAGCCGATTCTCGATCGGCGTGCCGGTCAGCGCAATGCGGGCTTCGGCCTTGAGCTGCTTGACCGTCCTGGTCTGCTTGGCGGAAGGATTCTTGATGGCCTGCGCCTCATCGAGCACCGCCAGTCGCCATGATGTCGTTTCGAGCGACGGCAAGCGAGCGAGAAAGCCGTAGCTCGTGATGACCAGATCCACATCCTTCAGATTGTCGGTGCCGAGTTTCGACAGTTTATCGGCGGGCATCGCTGATGGATGGGCGACAACCACGTCGAGGCTCGGCGCAAATCGGCCAATCTCGTCGGCCCAGTTGGCGAGCAGCGAGGCGGGCGCCACAAGTAGGGAAGGCTTGCGCTTCTCCGCGGCGCCGTTCTTGAGCACCAACAGGAGCGACAACACCTGGATGGTCTTGCCCAGCCCCATGTCGTCGGCTAGGCACGTCCCGAGCCGGAGTTTTGCCAGCAGATGGAGCCATTGCACGCCGGCACGTTGATAGGGCCGCAACGTCCCCTGGAACGAACGGCCAGGATCGACACGCGAGAGTCCGTCGGGATGGCGCAAGCCGCGCAGCGTCTCGGCCAGCCATGGGCCGGCAACGGTCTCGCTCCAGGCAACGTCGGATTGGCCGGAATCCCCACCGTTCGCGATGCCGGCGCCGGCCAGCATGCGCATCGCCTCGCCGAATGACAAGCCATCACTGACCGCGCGTCGCTCGATCGTCTCGAATTGCTCGAGTGTCCGGCTCAATCGCTCGCGATCGACCTCGACCCACTTGCCGCGGATCAGGACCAGTCCGTCAGTATGCGCCAGCAGCCGTTTGATTTCGGCGGCCGAGAGGTTTTCGCCATCAAGCGTCACTTCCATCCGGAAGTCGAGAAGCGCGTCCATCCCCAATTGCGAGGGCGAATTACTCCCGACCGTTGCCGTCACCTGCGGGCGGGCGGGGCGGTTCATGCGCCAGGTCGCCGGCATGCGCACGACGAC
>JALHTP010000035.1 GCA_022865725.1 Methyloceanibacter sp.
CAATTCCGCGGCTGCCCCCGCAACTGTAAGCGGCGAGCCGGAGCCACAGAGCCACTGGGGAGGACCCCGGGAAGGCGGCGAAGGCTGAGACCCGCGAGCCAGGAGACCTACCGTCGATTCTGGTCGCTCGCCGGGCGGGGTGCCTCGGAGCGGTTGGTTCGCTGGCGGATTGGTTCGGGGCACCGGGCGTCCGCCGTCATGCACCCTTGAAGTCGCGGCGAACCATTTTAGGAGCGGCGTCAGGGTGACTCTCTCCGACACCGAAGAGGACGAGGATCGAGCAATCGAGGCGGCGACCTCGATGACGATCTATGTCTGCATCACCTGTAGGCGCGCCGGCGATCCCGAAGACGGCGTGCGCCCCGGCCTTCTCCTTGCGCGCGAGACGGCCCGCGCGGCCGACGGCACTGGGGTCGTTGTGCGGCAGGTGCGCTGCCTGGCCAATTGCAGCCGGGCCTTGAGCGCCGCCATCAGGCGGGAGGAGGGGTGGACTTACATATTCGGCGGCCTCGACGAGAGGCGAGATGCCGAGGCGCTGATCGAAGGCGCGCGGCTTTTCGCGCGAGCGAGCGACGGCCTCATGCCCTGGCGCGGGCGTCCTGAGATTCTGAAGCGCGGGCTGATCGCGCGCGTGCCCCCCATCGATTTCGAGGAGGAGGAGCGCGAATGAGCGCGCCGCTTGCCCGCATACCCTGCACCATCGTCACGGGCTTTCTCGGCTCGGGCAAGACGACGCTGATCCGCCATGTGCTCGCCAACGCCAATGGGCGAAGGCTGGCCGTGATCGTCAACGAGTTCGGCGATGTCGGGATCGACGGCGACATCCTCAAAGGCTGCGGCGACGCCGCCTGCCCCGAGGAGAATATCGTCGAGCTCGCCAATGGCTGCCTCTGTTGCACCGTGGCCGACGAGTTCGTGCCCGCGCTCGATCTGATCCTCGCGCGGCGCCCCGCCGTCGAGCACATCGTCATCGAGACCTCCGGCCTGGCATTGCCGAAGCCGCTGGTGCAGGCGTTCCATTGGCCCGCCATCAAGAGCCGCGTCACCGTCGACGGCGTGGTGGCGGTGGTGGACGGGAGAGCGCTCGCCGACGGTCGGGTCAGCGCCGACCTCGAGGCGCTTTCTCGCCAGCGTCAGGCCGACACGGCCCTCGACCATGACAACCCGATAGAGGAGGTGTTCGAGGACCAGATCGCTTGCGCCGATCTCGTGGTGCTGAACAAGCGCGACCTACTCGACGCTGCCGGCATCGACAGGGCGATGGCGGCGATCGCCGGCGCGCTGCCCCGCGCGGTGCGGATCGTCACCGTGGCTGATGGCAAGGTCGATCCCGCGGCGCTTCTCGGCTTGGGCGTCGGCACCGAGGACGATATCGAGAATCGCAAGACGCATCACGACAACGAGCTTGAGCACGACCACGATGATTTCGACAGCTTCGTCGTGGCGCTCCCGGAGATCGGCGATCCGGCCTCGATCGCGCGCCGCGTCGCCGGCGTTGCCGAGGCCCATAACGTATTGAGGATGAAGGGTTTTCTGGCAGTTTCCGGCAAGCCCATGCGTCTCCTGATCCAGGCGGTCGGACCGCGGGTGAGCCATTATTACGACCGGCCCTGGGGCGCCTCGGAGCCGCGCCGAGGGAACCTCGTGGTCATCGGGCTGAAAGGTCTCGATCGCGACGCGGTCACAGCAGCGCTGCTCGGGTAGGCGATGCACCTCCTCCAGACCACGTCCGCTACCCTTGACGACAGCGTCGAGCCGCTCGATCTCGGCCAGACGCCGGGCGACATCGTGGTTCTGTCATTTGCCGACAGCGACCTTGCCGGGCTTGCGGCGGCCTATGCGGCGGAGAAGGATCGGCTGCCGAGTGTGCGGCTGGCTCATCTCCGCGATTTGCGCCACCCGATGTCGATCGACCTTTGGATCGACAAGGTGGCGCGTCATGCCAAGGTCGTCGTGGTCAGGCTGCTCGGCGGTCTCGACTGGTGGCGCTATGGGGTCGAGGCGCTCGCCGCAATCGCGCGCGAGCGGAAGATCGCGCTCGCCGTGCTGCCGGGCGAGGATCGCGAGGATAAGCGCCTCGATGCAGCCTCGACCTTGCCTGCCGAGGAGCTTCAGGCCTTGCTCGAATTTTTCCGCGAGGGCGGGCGGGAGAATTTGCAGGCCCTGCTCCGCCGCCTCGCCTTCCATGCGGGGCTCGACCTCGATCTTCCGGCACCGCAGATCACCCCGCGCATGAGCGCCTATCTGCCGGGCAAAGGCGCGGTGACCCTCGACGCGCTCGCGGGCGGGCTCGCTCCTGGAAAGCCTGTCGTGCCGATCCTGTTCTACCGCTCGGCACTGCTCGCGGCCGATACTGCTCCCATCGATGCGCTGTGCGAGGCGCTTGCCGCGCGCGGGCTTGCCCCCGCGCCGCTGATGGTCCCGAGCCTGAAGGACGCGGACGCCAGAGATTTCGTGCGTGGCGCGCTTCAGCGTCTCGCGCCCTCGGTCATCGTCACCACCACCGCCTTCGCCGCAGGTGGCGAGGGCGAGGCCTCCGCGCTCGATGGCGTCGACGCGCCGGTGCTGCAAGTCGTGATCGCCACCACGCGGCGCGCAGCCTGGCAGGAGAGCCCGCGCGGCCTCGGGCCGGCCGATCTCGCCATGCATGTTGTGCTGCCCGAGCTCGACGGGCGCGTGCTGGCCGGCGCCATCGCCTTCAAGGATGCGTTGCCGAAAGACGATGCGCTCGCTTTTACCGCCTTCGCCAGCCGCCCGGAGCCCGACCGCATCGCCTTCGTGGCGGACCGGATCGCCGCTCTGGCTCGCCTCCAGCGAACGAAGCGGGGGGATCGCCGTATCGCCCTGCTGATGCCCGACTATCCCGGCGCACCAGGCCGCACCGCCTATGCCGTCGGCCTCGACGTACCGGCAAGCATCGTGGGCCTCCTCGCCGATCTCGGCGAAGCGGGCTATCGCGTGACTGACCCTCCGCAGAGTTCGCCGGAGCTGCTCGATGCGCTCGAGGCGGGCAAGGCCATCGCCGGGCTCCCGCTGCAGGAGTATCGGCGGCATCTCGCCGAGCTTCCGGCCGAAATCGCCGCCTCGCTCCAGGCGGCATGGGGCGAGCCGGACGACGATCCCGACGCCCACGACGGCGCCTTTCATTTTCGCGCCGCCCAGTTCGGCACCGTGCTTGTCGCGCTTCCGCCCGACCGGGGGCGCGCTTCGGACCGCCGCGCCGCCTATCACGATCCTGCCCTGCCGCCGCGCCATGCGCTGCTGGCCTTCGGCCTCTATCTGCGCCATGTCGCGAAGGCCGATGCCATCGTGCATATGGGCGCCCACGGTACGCTCGAATGGCTGCCGGGGAAGGCCGTGGCGCTGACAGCCGCCTGCTTCCCCGAAGCGGTCGTCGGGCCGTTGCCCATGTTCTATCCCTTCCTGGTCAGCAATCCGGGAGAGGCGGCGCAGGCCAAGCGCCGTATCGCTGCCCTGACCATCGGCCATCTGCCGCCGCCGCTGGTAAACACCGAGCTTGACGGCGCGGCGCACGAACTCGAGCGGCTGGTCGATGAATATGCCATCGCCGATGGGCTCGACCGGCGGCGGCGGATGCGTCTGGCGCGGCTCATCATCGAGACGGCGCAGCGCACCGGCCTTGCCCGGGAGGCCGACGTGGCGACCGAGTCGCATCCCGACGAGGCGCTGCGCAAGATCGATGCCTGGCTTTGCGACCTCAAGGATCTCGCCATCAAGGATGGCTTGCATATTTATGGGCGTGCGTCAGAGGGCGAGGTGGCCGATCTCCTTTGGCAGGCAAGCGCCGAGGCCGAGCGCAGAGCGCTCATCACCGCACTCGATGGCAAGCGCGTCCCCGCGGGCCCGGCCGGCGCGCCGCAGCGCGGACGCCGCGACGTGCTGCCAACGGGACGCAATCTATTCACCGCCGATCCGCGCATGCTACCGACGCAGACCGCCATGGAGCTCGGGCGGCTGGCGGCCGACGACGTGATCCGCCTCTATCTCCAGACCCATGGCGAGATGCCGCGCTCGCTCGTCATCGACCTTTGGGGCAGCGCCACGCTCCGGACCGGCGGCGAGGAGATCGCGCAAGGGCTCGCATTGATGGGCTGCCGGCCGATCTGGGACACAGCAAGCGCGCGCGTCACCGGCATCGAGGTGCTGCCGCCCGCCGTGATGGGACGCCCGCGCGTCGATGTCACCTGGCGCATTTCGGGGCTGTTCCGCGACCTCTTCCCGGCGCAGATCGCGCTGATCGACGCGGCCACAAGACTCGTGGCCGAACGCGGAGAGGGGGACGACGAAAATCCTCTCGCCGCCTCGGCGCGCTCCACGCGAAGCCAGGGCAGCTCCCCGCTCGCGCGCATCTTCGGCACTGCGCCGGGCGCCTATGGCGCGGGGGTCGAGGAGCTGCTCGGGCAGGAGAGCGACGCTGCGGCGATCGGCGCCGCCTATCTTGCCGCGACCTCGCATGTCTATAGCGGGGCCGAGGGAGAAGGGACGGCGCTGCCCGGCGGCTTCGCGGCGCGGGTCGCCTCGGCCGATCTGCTGCTGCATGGGAACGACGATCCCTCGCGCGATCTCCTCGAAGGCGGAGAGGACGCCGCCCATGTCGGCGGATTCGCAGCGGCAGCCGCCTCGCTCGGGCGCGAGGCCGATCTCATAATCCTCGATACCACCGATCCCAGCCGCCCGCGCGCGCGCACACTCGACGCGGCGCTAGCCAGGATCGTGCGCGGCCGCGCCGTCAATCCGCGCTTCATCGAGGGCCAGATGCGCCACGGTGCGCGCGGCGCCGCCGAGCTTGCCGAGACCGTGGACCGGCTGGTCGATTTCGCCGAGACGACCGGCGCGGTCACCAGCGCTTTGTTCGATCTCGTGCACGAGGCCTATCTCGCCGACCCACGCGTGCACGAGTTTCTCATGCGCGAGAACCCGCAAGCCGCGCGCGCCATCGCCGAACGGCTCGATCAAGCGCGGCGCAAGGGGCTTTGGCATCCGCGCCGGAACGATCTCGGCCAGGATCTGAGCGCGCTTCAGGCGGAGGCGTCGCTATGAGCGGAGCTTATGCGCGCGGCGCCTGTCCAGGTCTCACGGCCCCCATGGTCACGGGCGACGGGCTGCTCGCGCGCCTCGTTCCGGCGGCTCCGATTCGGCTCGATGCGTTCATTGGACTTTGCGCGGCGGCGCGCGCGCATGGCAACGGCACCATGGAGATCAGCGCGCGCGGGAGCCTCCAGATACGCGGGCTCAACCCCGTCTCGGCGCCGCTCTTTGCCGAGGCGGTCGCTGCGCTCGCCATCGACATTTGCGAAAGCGTGCCGGTGATCGCCGATCCGCTGCCCGGCGATCCCGCCGCTCTGATCGATGCCAATGCGATCGCCACCGCGCTCAGCCATGCGGCTGCCGAGCGGATGCTTCCGCTGGCGCCGAAGATCTCGGTCGTCGTCGACGGCGGAGGCCGCCTCGACCTCGATACGCTTTTTGCCGATATCAGGTTGCGCGCCGCAGCAACGAGCGAAGGCCCACGATTCCATGTCGCGCTTGCCGGCGATGGGGCATCGGCTACGCCGGTCGGCATCATCGCTCCCGGCGAGGCGCTGGATGCCGCGCTGGCTTTGCTCACGGCCATTGCCGAGCTTGGGCCGGAGGCGCGGGGCGCCGACCTGCTGCGCGTGCATAAGGTTACGGGCGCTCGCAGCGGGGCTGCGCCCAGGCCGGTCCCACAGAATCGCGCGCAAGCAATCGGGCTTCATCCGCTTAAAGGTGGTGCGTTCGCGTTCGGTCTCGGGCTTGCCTTCGGTCATGCCCATGCGGAGGCGCTGATGCGGCTCGCCGCGATCGCAAGCAGGAACGACGCGCGCTGGGCACGACCGGCGCCGGACCGCGCACTTCTGCTCGGGCCTCTCAGCGAAGCGAACGCGACGGCAACGTCACGCGAAGCGCAGGAACTCGGTTTCATCGTAGAGGCGCGCGACCCGCGCCGCCGTATCGTCGCCTGTCCGGGGGCGCCGGCTTGCGCGCAGGGTCTGATCGCGGCGCGCGCACTTGCAGCGGAGATCGCGCGCGATGTGCCGCTTCCCGGCGGCCAGGGCGTTGCCCTGCATGTCTCGGGCTGCGCCAAGGGTTGCGCCCATCCAGCGCCCGCGCCACTCACCATCGTTGGCACCGAGGGAGGCTGCGGAGTCATCGCCAACGGCACGGCGCGGGCAGCGCCCGTACGCTACATCGAGCCGCGTGAGCTGATCGCCGCGCTGAGGCCAGCCAGCCGCAACACCCTCGAGGCCGTCAATGCTTAAGCGCCCCGACTATCTTCGCGACGGCGCCGCCATCTATGAGCGCTCCTTCGCCATCATCCGCAGCGAAGCCGATCTCGCCCGCTTCACAGCCGAAGAGGCCGAGATCGCCGTGCGCATGATCCATGCCTGCGGACAGGTCTCCGCCGCCGAGCAAATCGAGTTCGGGCCGGGTCTGGTTGCTGCGGCGCGCGTGGCGCTCATCCGCGGCGCGCCGATCCTCTGCGATGCCGAGATGGTGGCGCACGGCATCACCCGCGCGCGCCTTCCGGCCAAGAACGCGGTGGTCTGCACGCTGCGCGATCCTTCCGTGCCCGAGCTTGCCGCCAAGCTCGGCACCACCCGCTCCGCCGCCGCGCTCGAGCTTTGGCGCGACCGGCTCGACGGCGCGCTGGTCGCCATCGGCAATGCGCCGACGGCCTTGTTCCGCCTGCTGGAGATGCTGGAGGTAGGCCTCGCGCGCCCCGCGGCCATTCTCGGCATTCCGGTCGGCTTCGTCGGCGCGGCCGAATCCAAGGAGGCGCTCGTCGCCAATAGCTTCGGCGTGCCCTATCTGATCGTGCGCGGCAGGATGGGCGGCAGCGCCATGACGGCGGCCGCGGTCAACGCGCTGGCGAGAGAGGGACTATGAGCGGCGCCCGGCTCATCGGCATCGGCGTCGGCCCCGGCGATCCGGGGCTCGTGACGCTGAACGCGATCGCGGCGCTGCAAGCGGCTGATGTCGTCGCCCATTTCGCCAAAGCGGGGAACGCGAGCAATGCGCGCACCATCGCCGCCTCCCATCTCAAGGAGGGCGTCGCGGAACTCCCGCTGCTCTATCCGGTGACGACGGAGATCCCCAAGCAAGACGCCGTCTATCGCGACGCCATGCGCGATTTCTATGACGGCGCAGCGGAAACAATCGCGGCCCATCTCGACAAGGGGCGCGTGGTCGGCGTGATCGCCGAGGGCGACCCCTTGTTCTACGGCTCCTATATGCATCTGCATGTGCGGCTCGCCGCGCGCTATCCGACCGAGATCGTCCCCGGCGTCACCGGCATGTCGGGCTGCTGGTCTTCGACCGGCACGCCGATCGCGCAAGGCGACGACGTATTCACCGTGCTCCCCGGCACGCTCCCCGAGTATGAGCTGGAGCGGCGCCTGGCCGACACCGACGCCGCGATCGTGATGAAGATCGGCCGGCATCTCGCCAAGGTGCGCCGCGCGCTCGACCGTGCGGGGCGACTCGACCGCGCCATCTATGTGGAGCGCGGCACCATGGCCAACGCTTCCGTGATGCCCCTCGTCGACAAGCTCGACACGTTCGCACCCTATTTCGCCATGGTGCTGGTGCCGGGCTGGGAGGGGCGGCCGTGAGCGGGCGCCTTGCGGTCATCGGCCTTGGCCCGGGCGACGCGCGCTATCTCACCTTCGAGGCGCGCGAGGCGCTCGAAGCCGCCGACGCGCTTTACGGCTATGGACCTTATCTCGACCGCGTGCCGATGCGGCCAGACCAGGTGCGGCATGTTTCCGACAACCGCGAGGAAGCTTCACGTGCCGAGGCGGCGCTTCGTCATGTCGCGGAGGGCGCTCGTGTCGCCATCGTCTCGGGCGGCGACCCCGGCGTGTTCGCCATGGCGGCGTCGGTCTGCGAGGCGATCGAGACCGGCCCTGATTCCTGGCGCGCACTCGACATCGCTATTCTGCCGGGCATCACGGCCATGCTCGCGGTCGCGGCCCGCGCCGGCGCGCCGCTCGGACACGATTTCTGCGCGGTGTCGCTCTCCGACAATCTGAAGCCGTGGGAGTTGATCGAGCGGCGCCTCGACGCGGCGGCTTCCGCAGGCTTCGTCATTGCGCTGTATAACCCGGTCTCCCGTGCGCGGCCCTGGCAGCTCGCCAAGGCCTTCGCGCTGGTCGGCCGCCACCTGCCAGGCGTAACCCCGGTCATTTTCGGCCGCGCCGTTGGGCGTCCCGACGAGAGCGTGACGGTCACTACGCTTGCCACCGCTTCCGACGCTGCCGCAGACATGGCAACGCTGATCATCGTCGGCTCGCGCGAGACGCGATTGATCGCGCGCGAGGGACAAAGCCCGTTGGTCTATACGCCGCGCGCGGTTGAAGGCGCGATCGCATGATCGAGCCAAGCAAGTACCTCCTCGACCGTCGCGACGGACGGGACCTCCGGCAGCGCCGGGCGCTTCAGCACGATCACCGGCAGGCGCAGCGCGCGCGCCGCTCTGAGCTTGCCGTAGGTCGCATCGCCGCCGCTGTTCTTGGCGACGATCGTTTCGATGCGGTGGCGCTCGAGCAGCGCATGATCCTCCTTTTCGGTGAAGGGGCCGCGCGCGGTGACGTAGATCGCGTGGGGAACCGCGAGCGGCGGGTCGACGGGATCGACGCTGCGCACGAGATAGACGTGTTGCGGCGCGGCGGCGAAGGGCTCAATCTCCTTGCGGCCAAGCGCCAGGAACACGCGACGGGGCGCCTTGCCAAGCGCCTCTACGGCATCCGCGACCGTGGCGGCCTCGACCCAGATGTCACCATGTTCTCTGGTCCAGGGCGGCCGCCGCAGCGCCAGCAATGGCACGCGCGCGATCTCGGCCGCGCTTGCGGCATTGGCGGAGATGGCGGCGGCATAAGGATGCGTCGCATCGATCAGCGCGTCGATGCGTTCGTCGCGAAGATAACGAGCGAGCCCCTCGCTTCCGCCAAAACCGCCGATCCTGACCGGGACGGCTTGCGGCAGAGGCTGCGCCGTGCGGCCCGCCAGCGACAGCGTCACGGCGAGACGCTCGCGCCCAGCCAATCTCTCGGTGAGCTGCCGCGCTTCGGCCGTGCCGCCAAGAACGAGGATGCGCTTGATGCGCGCTGATCCGGTCATGCGTGAGCCTGCCTCATTGAGGCGCTGGCTGTCCATTGTCGGCATCGGCGAGGACGGGGTCGAGGGCTTGAGCCCTGTCGCCCGCGGCCTGGTCTCGGGGGCCGACGTCGTGTTCGGCGGCGAGCGCCATCTTAAGCTGGCGGTATCGCTCATTCGCGGTGAGGCTAAGCAATGGCCTTCTCCATTCTCGCGCGCGGTAGACGAGGTGCTGGCGATGCGCGACCGGCAGGTCTGCGTGCTCGCCTCGGGCGACCCGTTCTTCTATGGCGTCGGCTCGGTGCTGGCGAACCACGTTGCGCCGGAGGAGACAATCGTCGTGCCGGCGCCGTCGGCCTTCAGTTTGGCGGCGGCGCGGCTCGGCTGGGCGCTCCCCGACATCGCACTCGTCTCCTTGCATGGGCGCGCGCTCGATCGCATCCGCCCGCAGCTTCATCCCGGCGCGCGCATGCTCGCGCTGACCTCCGACAGCGAAGGGCCCGCGGCGCTGGCGCGGCTTTTGGCGGAGGCGGGGTTCGGCGGGTCCCGCCTCACCGTGCTCGAGGCGCTTGGCGGAACGAAGGAGCGCGTCCGCAGTACAATGGCCGCCCGGTTCGATCTTGGCGAGATCGCTGAGCTGAATGTCGTCGCCATCGAGGTCGCGGCCGCGCCGGGCGCACGCATCATCGCTTACGCGCCGGGGCTTGCGGATGATCTTTTCGAGCATGACGGCCAGATCACCAAGCGCGAGATCCGCGCGGTAACGCTCTCCTCGCTGGCGCCGCTTCGGGGCGAGTTGCTGTGGGACGTTGGCGCCGGCTCGGGCTCCATCGCCATCGAGTGGATGCTCGCCCATCCTTCCATGCGCGCCATCGCTATCGAAGCGCGCGCCGACCGCGCCGCCCGCGTCCGGCGCAATGCCGCCGCTTTCGGTGTTCCTGAGCTCGAAATATTGGAGGGACCCGCGCCACACGCACTTGCCGGCCTCGCAACTCCTGACTCGGTTTTCGTCGGCGGCGGCGCAAGCGAGCACGGTGTGCTCGACGCGGCGATCGCGGCGCTTCGTTCCGGCGGACGGCTCGTCGTCAATGCCGTGACGCTGGAGACCGAGGCGGAGCTGATTGCGCGGCACGCCTCGCTTGGCGGCACGCTCACGCGCATCGCCATCTCGCGCGCGGATAGCGTAGGCGAAAAGACAGGATGGCGCTCGGCCATGCCGGTGACGCAATGGGTCTGGGTGAAGCCATGATCGTGGCCGGCATCGGCTGCAGCAAAGGCGCCTCAGCCGCCGATATCGAGGCCGCCATCGAGATGGCGCTGGAACGCGCTGGGCGTCCGCTGGCGCGTATCGATCTCATGGCCACGGCGGCACGCAAGCGCGACGAAGAGGGGATCGCGGCCGCTGCTGCCGCGCGGGGACTCCGGCTGATCTTCGTGGAGCAGGCCGATCTCGAAATCGCATCCGCCCGAGGCGCCACCTGGTCGAGGCGAGTGCTGGCCCTTGCCGGCGTGCCATCGGTCGCCGAAGCGGCCGCCCTTGCAGCCGGAGGCCCAAGGGCGCGGCTTATTCTTCCCCGCATCGTGGTGGGGAAGGTGACTTGCGCGCTCGCGGCCGAGGAGACGCCATGACGGTGCATTTCATCGGCGCGGGGCCGGGCGCGCCCGATCTCATCACGGTGCGCGGGCGCGACCTCATAGCGCGCTGCCCGGTCTGTCTCTATGCGGGCTCGATCGTGCCCAAGGAGCTGCTTGCTCATTGCCCAAAGGCCGCGCGCATCGTCGATACGGCGGCGCTCTCGCTCGACGAGATCGAGGCAGAGTTCGTGGCGGCGCATGCGGCAGGCAAAGACGTGGCGCGCCTCCAGTCGGGCGACCTCTCGATCTATAGCGCCCTTGCCGAGCAGCTGCGTAGGCTTGAACTGCGCGGCATTCCCTACACGCTGACGCCGGGCGTCCCGGCCTTTGCCGCCGCCGCGGCCGCGATAGGGTGCGAACTGACCGTGCCGGAGGTGGCGCAGAGCGTGGTCCTGACGCGTGTGTCTGGCCGCGCCTCGCGCATGCCCGAAGGCGAGACGCTCGCCGCCTTCGCCGCGACGGGAGCCACGCTTGCCATTCATCTGGCGATCCAGGCGCTGGCCAAGGTCGTTGACGAGCTGAAGCCGATCTATGGCGAAGACTGCCCGATCGCGGTGGTGGCAGAGGCAAGCCGGCCCGGGGAGCGGATCGTGCGCGGCACGCTCGCCGATATCGCGGCGAAGATCGAAGCGGAGCCGATCGAGTGCACGGCCTTGATCCTGGTCGGCCGCGCTTTGGCGGCAGAGGATTTCCGCGAGAGCGCGCTCTACGACGCCGACTATCGCCGCCGCTTCAGGGGAGGCGCCGTGTGAGCCGCTCGAAACGGCGCATGGCCGACGAGCCGGCCGTCGCGGTCGAACACTGCGATCTCGATCTCGACTGGCTCGCCAGCAACCGGCTTACCGGCGACCGGCTTGCCGGCGAAGACCTTCGCCGCAATCTCCCATCCGGCGCGGGCTACTTGGTCGCCAAGCGCGATGCCGTCCGCTTCGGCATGAGAGAATGCTTCCGCCGCGGTATTGGAGGCGAGGATGCGCGTGCCAAGCCCGGGCGTGCCGCCCGCTTTCTCGGCAAGCTCAGCCAGCACGCCGAGATCGACCGAGCCGCGCCGCGAATGAAGATCGAGCAGGCCCTGGGCGAGCTTGGTCATCTTGCCGACGCCGCCGGCGATGGTGACGCGCGGCAGAGGGTGGGTGCGGATATATTTCAGCATCCCGCCGACGAAATCGCCCATGTCGATCAGCGCCGTCTCGGAGAGATCGTGGAGCTTCTTAACGGCCGCCTCGGAGGCGGCGCCCGTCGCGCCGGCGATCTGGATCAGGCCCGAGGCGCGCGCGACATCGATGCCGCGATGGATCGAGTGGATCCAGGCCGAGCAGGAATAGGGCACGACGATGCCGGTGGTGCCGAGGATCGACAAGCCGCCGACAATGCCGAGCCGCCCGTTGAGGGTCTTGGCCGCGAGCGCTGCGCCGCCCGGAATGGCGATCTCCACCTCGACATCGCCTCCGTCCCCGTGCGCCGCCGCAACCTCTGCGATGGCCTCGCGCAGCATTTGCCGCGGGACGGGATTGATGGCCGGCTCGCCGGGAGGGATGGCGAGGCCCGGCCGCGTGACCGTGCCGACGCCTTCGCCGGCGCGGAAGCTCACCCCGCTCCCCGCTGCGCCGCGCCGGACCGTGGCAAGGATCAGCGCGCCATGGGTGACGTCGGGGTCGTCGCCGGCGTCCTTCACCACGCCTGCGGTGGCGGAGCACTCGCCTATCGCCGTGGTGGCAAGCGCGAAGGCCGGGCGCTCGCCACGCGGCAAGGTCACCTCGACCGGATCGGGAAATTCGCCGGTCAGAAGCGCCGCATAGGCGGCCTTGGCGGCTGCGGTGGCGCAGGTGCCGGTGGTCCAGCCATAACGAAGCGGGTGGTCTGGCTTGGTCATGACCTTCGCTATAGTGCGGCTGAGGCGCCCCGTCACGGCAGGAAGCTCGCCCCATGACGGTCAGGAGCGGGTCGGCGCCGGGCCTCATCGTCGCGGCCCCACGCTCGGGCGCCGGCAAGACGACCGTGACGCTGGCGCTGCTTGCGGCGCTCAGGCGGCGCGGGATTTCCGTGCAGGCGGCCAAAGTCGGGCCCGACTATATCGACCCAAGCTTTCACGCGGCGGCGACGGGGCGGCAAAGCTTCAATCTCGACAGCTGGGCCATGCCGCCCTCCCTGCTCGATGCGCTGGTGGGGGAAGGCGCCGCGCAGGCGGACCTTCTCGTCATCGAGGGTGCCATGGGCCTGTTCGACGGCGTTCCCGCAGCCCCCGGCCGGAGCGGAGCGTCGGCAGACCTCGCCGCGCGGTTCGCCGTGCCGGTGCTGCTGGTCATCGATGTCTCCGGGCAATCGCAATCGGCGGCGGCTCTGCTGCGCGGCTTCGCCTCCCACAATCCCGCGGTGCAAATCGGCGGGGTGGTGCTGAACCGTGTCGGCAGCGAGCGGCATCGGAAGCTCGTGGGCGACGCCATCGCGGCGCTCAACATTCCGGTCCTCGGCGCGATCCCGCGCGACGCCGCGCTCGCTTTGCCCGAGCGCCATCTCGGCCTCATCCAGGCTCTAGAGCACGAGAACCTCGCGGCGCGGCTCGAACGCCTCGCGGACGTAGCCGAACGCCATCTCGATCTCGACGCCATCCAAAGACTGGCCGCGGCGCCTCGCCTTTCGGCCTCGCAGCTTCAGACGCCCGTCCCGCCGCCGGGCTCGCGCATCGCGCTGGCGCAAGACGCCGCCTTCAGCTTCGTCTATCCGCATGTTCTCGCAGGCTGGGGCCGGGCGGGCGCTGAGATCGAGACCTTCTCTCCCCTCGCCGACGAGGCGCCGCCGGAGACTTGCGACAGTTGCTGGCTTCCGGGGGGGTACCCCGAACTTCACGCCGGACGGCTCGCCGCCGCCAGCCGCTTCCGCGCGGGGCTCGCGCAGTTCGCTACGACGCGGCCGGTGCATGGCGAGTGCGGCGGCTACATGGTGCTCGGCGAGAGCCTTGAAGATGAAGACGGCGTCAGCCACCGTATGACCGGCCTGCTCAGTCATGCCACCAGCTTCGCCATGCGCAAGCTGCATCTCGGCTATCGCGAGGCGCGGCTTCTCGCCGACGGTTCGCTCGGCAGAGCCGGCGCGCTGCTGCGCGGTCATGAATTCCACTATGCGGCGTTGGTCGCTCCCGGCGACGATGAGCCTTGCGTCGCGCTTGCCGACAGCCAGGGCGAGAGCCTCGGGCCATCAGGCGGACGGCGCGGCAACGTCACCGGCACGTTCTTCCACGCCATCGCCTCAACTTAAGCGTCCTTCCCGGATACATGCGCCTCGGCAAACGTCGCCATGCCGGTGTGGCAGGCGAGCGCGGCGCGCAAGATCAGCACGGCAACCGCCGCGCCCGATGCTTCGCCAAGGCGCATGCCGAGATCGAGCAGCGGGCGAAGGCTGAGCTCCTGAAGCAGGAGCCGATGCCCGGCTTCGGCCGACATATGGCCGGCAAGCGCATGGTCGAGCGCATCGGCGCGAAGCTTCGCCAAGGGCGCCACTGCTGCCGTGCAGACAAAGCCGTCGAGCAGCGTTGGGATCCGCAAATGCCGCGCCGCCAGCGCCGCGCCAAGGATGGCGGCAAGCTCGCGCCCGCCCAACGCAGCGGCGACGCGCAAAGGATCGCCGAGGATCGCGCGGTGCCGCTCAAGCGCAGCATCGATCACGGCCTGCTTGCGCTTGAGGCCGCGCTCGTCGATTCCGGTGCCGTGTCCGGCAAAGCGCGCGCCGCCGCCGCCGAACAATGCCGCCGAAATGGCCGAGGCGGCCGTGGTATTGCCGATGCCCATTTCGCCCAAGACGACGAG
>JALHTP010000325.1 GCA_022865725.1 Methyloceanibacter sp.
AGTAACGGCCGACCAGCGCTCTCTGGGCCTGAAGCAGGGCGAGCGCCGCGGCATATTGGTCGGCGTTGAGCTCGTAGGGATTTTTGATCCCGAGCTCCGGTTTTTTCTTCATGAGGTAGACGGCTGCATCGGCGATGTAGATCGGACCGTCATACGCCTGCACGCGTCCCTTGTTGCTCTTGCCGTCGGGGAGGTCCTGCTCCTCGAAGACCACAGACCAGGTTGTTGGCGCCTCCTTGAAGACATCCGTATTATAGGCGAGCACGTTGGGTCCCCATTGGAACGGAACGCCGTAGTGGACGCCGTCGACGGTGTGCCAGGGTGCGTCCTTGAGCCGATCGTCCACGGTCTTCCAACTGGGGATCAGCTCGACATTGACCGGCTGTACCCTCTTGCCGGCGACCAATCGCAGCGATGCATCGCCTGAGGCGGTGACGAGATCGAACCCGCCTTGGTTCATCAGCGTCACCATCTCGTCCGAGGTGGCCGCCGTCTTGACGTTGACCTTGCAGCCCGTCTCCTTCTCGAAGGCGGTGACCCAGTCATAGTTCTTGTCGGTCTCGCCGCGCTCGATATAGCCGGGCCAGGCAACGATATCGACTTCGCCTTCGCCTTCACCGATTGCTTTGGGCATCTCGGCAAGCGCGATGCCGCCAAGGGCAAGCAGGGCGACGGCGGCTGCTACGACATTTCTCGTGGGCTTCATACGACTGTCTCCTCAAACGAGATACGACCGCCTCCTCAAACGAGGCGCAAGTGACCGCATGTTTTTAGTATTATGGGTTTGGACAGGACGCGCAACCCCTAGGTAAACCAGGAGGAATGTTAGTCGAGGACAGCGCCAAGCGCCACAGGAAAGCAACCGCCTCGCGCCTCCTCAGAGGCCGAGGCAACCACACGCTCAACCTTTTTGCAGGGCCATGGTCTTGATCAGCGCCTTGGCGGCACGGTTGCCGCTTAGGACGGCGCCGTTCATGAAGCCAATGAAGTCGCCGCTAGTATGCTCGCCGGCGAATTGCAGGCGCCCGCCGAGAGCTGGTTCGGCCGCCACTTCCAGCATCGTGGTGTATTGTCCTACCTTGGCGCTGGAATAGCTGCCGAGCGAGAAGGGATAAACGGCCCAGAACCAAGACGTGACCGCATTCGGGTCGAGCGCTTCGGCCATCTTCGGCGACATCTTCGGCAAATCGGCATGGAAAGCGTCGAGCGCGGACTTCGCGTCGGTCAAGCCAGGTTTGACACCGATATAGTCGGTGATGATGCCGGCCTCGCCTGGTTGGGCGCGGCTTGAATCCCACAGGGTCTGGAAGCCGAGATCGGAATAGAAGATGCCGTTCGACGGCACGGGCAGACCCGAATCCGGGGAGCGCCATACCCGCGATGTGGTGCCCTGCGCGATCTTGGCATTCATGCCGTAGCCTAGCTCGCGAATGCATTTCAGCTTTTTCGCCCCGAGCCGCAGGCCCTCCAAGCCCTTGACCTGGCGCAGCTTGGTGAAAGGGAGCGCGAGGATCACCGCGTCGAAGCTTTCCGTGGCCGGGCCCCCGGGCGCATCGAAGCCCATGACGATTTGCCCGCCTTTATGGTCGAGCGCCGTCAGCGCGTGGCCCTGCTTCATCTCGATCTCGTTCTCGAGTGCATCGACCAGAGCCTTGATCAGCGCCGACGAGCCGCCCTTGATGCGGTAGATTTCATCGCTTGGGCCGAACATCGAAAACGGTTTGCTCATGTCCGTGGTGATGAAGTCCACCATAGCGAGGCTGGACTGATCCTCTGTGAGCAGACCGAATTCGATGTTGTAGGCCACATCGAGCAAATCGATGGCCCAGTCGTCGGTCTTGCCGCGGAATTGCTCCAGATAGGCCTTGAGGCTCGTGTTATCGAGCTTGCTGGCATAGGGCGTCCAGTCATCGTTCTTGTCGGTCAATTTGTCGGCGTCGGCGGCGATCTGCTTGGCGATCAACGCAAACGCGCCGGTCTGCTTCTCCGGGTCGATCATGTCCTTCGGCGTATGGAATACGCCCTTGAAAAAATACAGCTCGTCGCCGCCTTCGGTGGTCAGGTCTTGCAGCTCGACGCCGAGATCGGCGGCGAGCTTATGCAGATCTTCATGGTAGGTGTCGACAAACTCGCCGCCGAGCTCGCAGAACATGCCCTTATAGAAGTCGTATACGGTGAACATGCGTCCGCCCCAGCGATTGCTCGCCTCGAACACGACCGGCTTCGCGCCGGCTTGTTGCAGGCGATAGGCGGCGGTCAGCCCAGCGGCGCCGCCGCCGATGATGGCGACCGAGCGCGGCCTCGGTCCTGCGTGTCGCTTTCGCTGCTTGGCGTCGGCGCTCAAGTCCAGCACAGGCGAGAGCGCGGCTGCGCCGACCGCGGCGGCCGACAGCCGCAACAGTCGCCGCCTAGTCAGCGCGGAGGATTGGGGAAGGACGAGACCTTGTTCCTGGAAGGAACGGGCCAGAGCCCTCTTTACGGCAGCGAAGAGAGGCGTGCGCGACATGGCAAGGTCCGGGACGTTGTGATGAGCGAGGCGTTCTGTGCAGGTCGGAGTCGAAGACTAGCCCATGGCGCATAAGAGCGCCACTCTCCGGCCGTACTGTTGAAGCGTGAGGCGCTGGATCGCGCCGTCATTTGGGTGAGGGCAGCAGGCATGAGGCGGGCAGGGGCCTGTTGGCGACTTCCCTCAGCGCGAAGCTCGACTTCAGCCGCACGACGCCCGGAAGCCGCGAGAGCTGTTCTTTATGGATGCGCTCGAAATCGGCGAGATCGCGCGCCAAGACGGTGACGAGGTAGTCGTCCTCACCCGACATCAGATGGCAGGAGACGACGGAGGGCGCGGATGCGATGGCCTCCTCGAAGGCCTTGAGCAGATCCTCGTTTTGACTCTTGAGGCCGATCTGCACGATGACCGTCATGGTGAGACCAAGCGCCTGCCGGCTGATCCGCGCCTGGTAGCCTTGAATGACTCCCTCCTCCTCGAGCGCGCGTATGCGCCGGGCTATTGCCGTCGCGGAGAGCGGAATTCGCTCGGCAAGCTCGACCTGACTCAGGCGACCGTCTTGGAGCAGCGCGCCAAGAATCGCGCGATCTAACGCATCTAAGTCATTCTCTTTCATTTTCCAGCGCCTTTATCTAATCAAACGAAGATATTCTGCTTATTCTAGCCAATTCGCTCCATAAAAGGCCAGCAATCTTTTCGCATTTTCTGGCATGCTTTGTTTTAAGCGAAGCAAGCCCCGAAAGCGGAGAGCACCATGCGCCTCGGCGTTCCGACAGAGATCAAGAGCAACGAGTTCAGGGTCGGGCTCGTGCCCGGCTCGGTGCGTGAGCTGACCGCGCGCGGGCACGAGGTCTTGGTGCAGTCCGGCGCAGGCGCCGGGATTTTCGCCGACGATGCGGCCTACGAGAAGGCAGGCGCGCGCATTCTGCCCACGGCGGAAGCCGTGTTCGGTGACGCCGAAATGATCGTCAAAGTGAAAGAGCCTCAGGCGGTCGAGTGCCGCCGGCTCAAGCCCCACCAGATTCTCTTCACCTATCTCCATCTCGCACCCGATCCGGATCAGGCCCGCGGCCTGATGGCATCCGGCGCGACAGCCATTGCCTATGAGACCGTGACGGATTCCGCCGGAGGCCTTCCGCTGCTCGCGCCGATGAGCGAGGTTGCCGGCCGTCTGGCGATCGAGGCCGCGGCAATAGCCCTGCGGCGTCCGACCGGCGGACGTGGCGTGCTCCTCGGTGGCGTCCCTGGCGTTCGCCCGGCCAAGGTGGTGGTGCTCGGCGGCGGCGTCGTCGGCACCCACGCGGCCCGCATGGCCGTCGGCCTCGGCGCGGAGGTCTCGATCATCGACCGGTCGCTGCCGCGGCTCAGGCAGCTCGACGAGCTGTTCGAGGGCCGCGTGCGGACGCTGGCGTCAACCATGGAAACCGTCGAGACCGAAGTGCTGGGCGCCGACGTGGTTGTCGGTGCCGTGCTTGTCGCCGGAGCGAGCGCGCCGAAGCTCGTGACTCGCGACATGCTTCCCCGCATGAAGCGCGGCGCCGTGCTGGTCGACGTGTCGATCGACCAGGGCGGCTGCTTCGAGACCTCGCGGCCCACGACCCACGCCGATCCGACCTTTGAGGTCGACGGCATCATCCATTACTGCGTGGCGAACATGCCGGGTGCGGTTCCTGTCACCTCGGCGCAGGCGCTCAACAACGCGACGCTGCCCTTCGTCATCAAGCTCGCCAACAAGGGTGTGGCTGCCTTCGATGACGACCCGCACCTTGCCGCCGGACTCAATGTCCGCGACGGACGCATCACTCATGCGGCGGTCGCGGCCTCGCTCGGCTTCGACCGCGGGCCGTCGTCGAAGGGAAAAGTGGTCCTCGTCGCCGCCTAAACACGCACCAAGCCAATTTCCCAGCGGACGCATGCCCCCCCATCGCGTCCGTCGCCGGTCCGCTTTCCCCCCCAACGGAACGGACCGGCTCTTCTTTTTTGAGTGCTCAGGTCCGCCGATGCCGGTGTGCGCTAGGGCAGCACCAGCGTGCCTTTGAATCTGCCGGCGGAGAGGGTGTCCGTCAGATAGACTGGAGTTCCTGCGTGCGTGCCGGCGGATAAGGTTTCGTCACTACCAAACCTCATTCACATCAAGGCATGCGATGTGGAAAGAACTCAGTCAGTCGCCGGCTAGGTCGCGGACTACTTCAAGCTCGGAAAATTGAACTCCGCCCCGCCGCGGATGCCGGTCGGCCAGCGTGCAGTCACGGTCTTGAGGCGCGTGTAGAAACGCACGCCCTCGGGCCCGTAGACGGCGTGATCGCCGAACAGCGACCGCTTCCACCCGCCGAAGGAATGATACGCGACCGGGACCGGGATCGGCACATTGATCCCGACCATGCCAACTTCGATGGATGCGGCAAAGGCGCGGGCCACGTCGCCGTCGCGGGTGAAGATGGCGGTGCCGTTGCCGTATTCGCTGCTGTTGACGAGGTCGGCGGCCTCCGCGTAGCTGCCCGTCCGCGCCACGCACAAGACAGGTCCGAAGATCTCGGTCTTGTAGATGGTCATGTCCTTGGTCACGCGGTCGAACAGCGAGCCGCCGAGGAAGAACCCGCGCTCGTAGCCTTGCAGCTCGAGACCGCGCCCGTCGACGACGAGCTCGGCACCTTCCCGCACGCCTTGGCCGATGAGACCCTCGATACGGCGCTTGGCCTCTGCCGTGATCACGGGGCCCATCTCGGAGTCCTTGTCCGTGGCAGGGCCGACCTTCATCAAGCGGATCTTCGGTGCGAGCGCCTCGACGAGCCGGTCGGCCGTCTTCTCGCCGACCGGGACCGCGACCGAGATCGCCATGCAGCGCTCACCGGCGGAGCCGAAGCCTGCCCCCATCAGCGCATCGACCGCCTGGTCCATGTCGGCATCCGGCATGACGATCATATGATTCTTGGCGCCGCCAAGCGCCTGGACGCGTTTGCCCGACGCGGAACCCCGCCGATAAACGTGCTCGGCGACCGGCGTCGAGCCGACAAAGCTCACGGCCCTGATGTCGGGATGGTCGAGAATCGCGTCGACGGCTTCTCTGTCGCCGTGGACGATGTTGAGCACCCCGGGTGGAAAGCCGGCCTCCTGGAACAGATCCCAGATCAGCATCGATGTGGAGGGATCGCGCTCGGACGGCTTCAGGATGAACGTGTTGCCGCAAGCTACGGCGACCGGATACATCCACATTGGCACCATGGCCGGAAAGTTGAAGGGGGTAATGCCGGCGACCACTCCCAGCGGCTGCCGGTCCGACCATGTGTCGATTTCCGGGCCGACATTGCGGCTGTACTCGCCCTTCAGGAGATGCGGAATGCCGCAGGCGAAATCGACGACGTCGATGCCGCGGGCGAGCTCGCCCAGCGCATCTTCATGCGTCTTGCCGTGTTCGTTCGAGATCGCGCGCGCGATCGCGTCGGCGTTGCGATCAAGCAGCTCCTTGAAGCGGAACATGGGCTTGATGCGCTTCAGCGGCGTCGTCGTGCCCCAGCCGGCGGCGGCCTTCTTGGCGGAAGCGACGGCGGCATTCACGTCCTCGACGGTCGAGAGCGGCACATCGGCTGTCTGCTCCCCCGTGGCGGGGTTGTAGACGGGCGCGCTGCGCGCCGAGTTGGACGTGACCTTGTGGCCGTCGATGGCGTTTTGGATGGTTCGCATGGCGGCGGCGTGTCGCTTCTCAATTCGCGGTCTTTAGGACGTTCGCGAGGATTTCGACCAGCTGGTCGATCTCCTTTTTTTCGATGATGAGGGGCGGCGAGAGCGCGATGATGTCGCCGGTGGCGCGGACGAGGAGGCCGCGCTCGAACGCCTCGACGAAGCGCGCGTGGGCGCGCTTGCCCGGCTCGCCGGGGAGGGGATCGAACTCGATGGCGCCGATCAGCCCGATATTGCGGATGTCGATGACATGCGGAAGGCCTTTCAGCGAGTGGACGGCGTCCGCCCAATAAGGCGCAAGCTCCGCCGCCCGCGTCAGCAGCCCCTCTTCCTTATAGGTCTCCAGCGTCGCGATGCAGGCCGCGCAGGCGACAGGGTGGCCCGAATATGTATAGCCGTGGAAGAGATCGATGGCCTCCTCGGGGCCGCTCATAAACGCGTCATGAACCTTCGTCTTCACGAACACCGCGCCCATCGGAATAGTACCGTTGGTGATGCCCTTCGCCGTGGTGATGATGTCGGGCGAGACACCGAAATAGTCGGCGCCGAACGGCGTACCAAGACGGCCGAAGGCGGTGATGACCTCATCGAAGATGAGCAGGATGTCGTGCTTGGCGCAGATCGCGGCGAGGCGCTGCAAATAGCCCTTGGGCGGAATAAGAACCCCGGTCGAGCACGCCACGGGCTCGACGAT
>JALHTP010000036.1 GCA_022865725.1 Methyloceanibacter sp.
CGGACAATTGCTAACGTTAGCCTGTCAGCACCGCCCCGGAGGGCCAATTGGCCTTTCGGCCTGCCGAGCCGTATAGTGCGATCCGTCGGTGTTGCTGCTTCGAGGGGGTGAACGAATGTCAATCTCGCTGGCTCAACTTGTCGTCTGGCTAATCGTCGGCGCTCTGGCCGGCGCTCTTGCCGGAATGGTTGTCACGGGAAAACGGGAAGGGCTGGGCCGCTGGCCGGGCCTTGCCGTCGGACTGGTCGGCGCGTTGATCGGCGGCGCCATCTTCCGCCTGCTCGGCATCTGGCCCGGGCTCGATACGATCGCGATTTCGCTCCGGGACGTGCTCGCCGCCTTTATCGGTTCACTGATCTTCCTGGTCATCCTCTGGTTCGTCAAAACGCGCCGAACAGGCGCGTAGCGCTTCCGGCACCCCGCGCGTCCGTCGCAATTCGGCCTTGGGTCGATACCGTTGATAAAGTGGATTGAGGCGGCCGCACGAACGTGAGGTCTCGGCAATCGTCGATGCGCAGCAACTGCCTTCAAAGGTTGGCTATACAGCATTAGGGCACCTCGAAAAATTGTCACCGCTCGTCAGGCGCCCCGAATTTGCCCGCGAATGATTCCGCTTTGTTCTCGTTTCGATTCTGTGCTGTTCACCAAAAAGATGCCCGCGTTTGCCAGCTACAGCAATTTTTCGAGGTCCCCATAGGTCATTCGACTTGGTGGCCGGCCGAAACGCGGCGCTAACGAGGAGGCCACTCAACCGCGCTCCGGCCGGCCGAACCCCACGGACCCAGGAGATGCGGCGGACCTGAGCACTCCGTAGGGTTATCACTTACGAGAAGGGAAACTGAGTCTCGGGGCGCGCTATAGATCAGCGCGAAATGCCCCCTACCCCTTAGTGCCTCCCCGTCGAATTCGTCGGCGACAGTCAAACCATAAAACAGCCATCGAAGGGACGAAATCAATCTTATTCTTTCGCTTAATACGATAAAATGTGAGGCATTGTAAACCCTTAAGGTTAAGCCTTCAGGTGACGCCTCAAGTCAGCCGGTGCCCTGAGCACGGACTTTCAGCACACGGATTTGGCCAAAAGTGATTCGTGGGGCGCAAGGCCCGCGCGGCCTTGCGTGGTTTAGGCCGCGTCGGCCACAACCCTGTTGCGGCCGTCGCGCTTGGCGCAGTAAAGCGCCTGATCGGCCCGCTTCAAAATAAGCTCGGGCGTATCGTCGGCGAATTCGAGCGCGGCAACGCCGACGCTTGCCGTGACTTCGAGGGTGCCGATCCGCTCCCCGGCATAGAAGGGAGCCGCCGCAATGCATTGGCGCAACCGCTCGCCCACGAGATAGGCCTTGGCCAGGTCCGTATCCGGCATGACCACGACGAACTCCTCGCCGCCGAGGCGGCATGCGAGGTCGATGCCGCGGATATTGCGGCGTACGCGCGCGGCGAACTCCCTGAGCACCGAGTCGCCCGCGTCGTGGCCGTGGCTGTCGTTGACCGCCTTGAAATAGTCGATGTCGAGCAGCAGCACCGAGAGCGGCTTGCCGCGCTGCGAGGATTCGTCGAACAGCGTCTTCAAATGGCTCGACATATATCGGCGGTTGTGCAGCGCCGTCAGCGGATCGAGGATCGCCATTTCGACCGTCTCCTCGAGCCGGGTACGCAGAAAGTCGGTATAGCGCTTGCGCTTGACCTGGGTGCGCACGCGGGCGAGCAGCTCGTTGGAATCGACGGGGCGGACGATATAGTCGTTGACGCCCATATCGAGGCCTCTGAGCAGCCTCGCGTCTTCGCCCGGCTCGATGATAATCATAATGGGCAAATGCCGCGTCCGGTCGAGCGACCGCACCTGCGAGCAGAGCCTCAAGCCGTCGGCGTGCTCGAGGCTGAGGCTGACGATCATGAGATCGAAATTGCCGTCAGGAAGCCGCAGCAGCGCACGCGCCGGATCTGTCTCGCGCTCGATATGATGCTCCTCTTGCAGCGCGCCCAGGATGCGCTGGGCCGAGCGGTCACGGTCCTCGACCAGGAGGATGCGGCCCCCCGCCCAAGCTCATCGAGCTTGATGCCCATGGTCGCGACAAGACCCATCTGTTCCTCGGTCGAGGCGCGCATCAGCATCTCGTCGGTGAGCATCTTGAGCCGCGCCAGGTTCTTCACCCGGGTGATCAGCGCGATGTCGTCGACGGGCTTGGTCAGAAAGTCGTCGGCTCCGGCGTCGAGCCCCTTCACCCGGTCGGAGGGCTGATCGAGCGCGGTGATCATGATCACCGGGATATGCTGCGTGCGCGGCTCGACTTTCAGCCGCCGGCAGACCTCGAACCCGTCCATCCCGGGCATCATCACGTCGAGCAGAACCACGTCGGCCCGCTCGCGCGCGCAGATATGCAGCGCCTCGGGACCGCTCCGCGCCGTGCGCACCTCGAAATATTCGGCGGTGAGCCGTGCTTCGAGAAGTTTCACATTGGCGTCGACGTCGTCGACGACAAGAACGCGCGCGGTCATGGTCTTGCTACCGTGCTTCGCCGATGAACTGCTTGACCGTGTCGAGGAACATCGTCACGGAGATCGGCTTGGAGATATAGGCCTCGCAGCCCCCTTCGCGGATGCGCTCCTCGTCACCCTTCATGGCGAAGGCCGTGACCGCAACCACCGGAATCTGCCTGAGCTGGTCGTCCTCTTTCAGCCATTTGGTCACCTCGAGCCCCGAGACCTCGGGGAGCTGGATGTCCATCAGGATGAGGTCCGGCCGGTGTTCGCGGGCGAGCGCAAGCGCGTCCATGCCGTTCCGCGTCTGCAACGTCTTGTAGCCATGGGCATCGAGCAGGTCATGAAACAGCTTCATGTTCAGCTCGTTGTCCTCGACGATCAGCACGGTCTTCGTCATCGGCCTCGGCCCCGGCGATTCGGTCGGCCCATGATGGGCGATCTCCCTGTAATGCGCCATGGCGCTCGGAGCGGGTCTGACCCTCCAAAACATTGCGGCTTGCTCCCATCCTGCTCAGCGCGCCGATTTCACCGTAAACGTGTAACCAATTTCTTTAGAGACGAGGCAAAGCACGCGGGAAACCGGAATAATTTGGCATGACTAACGCCCAAAGTGGGCCCCTGATCGGCCCGAACGAGCACGGCCCGGGGCCATTCTTGGTGGAGAATTTGGCAGCAACCGCAGGCGCCCCGCTCGGTGGGCCCCTAGGCAGGCCCTTGGAGGCCCTTGGCGGCCTTTAGCGGCACTCTGGGGCTTTGATATATTCGAGCGCCGTCAGCGTGCCGTGGATAGAGAAGTCGCCATAATCGATGAGCAGCTCGCGGCTGACGCCGTTTTCGTAGAGGCGAAAGTCGATTTGATAACTCGGCGTCAGATC
>JALHTP010000037.1 GCA_022865725.1 Methyloceanibacter sp.
ACACCGATGAAACGCAGGCGCGCGACAAGAATTTCGCCGGTCTCTTGCCGCTATGGGACATCCTGTTCGGCACCTACTACATGCCAAGGGAGCAACGGCCGAGCAGCTTCGGCACGGCGACCCCAGTGCCCACGGGGCTGATCGGGCAGATGCTGTTCCCCTTCCGCAGAAGCGGCGCCGCGGCGGCGCCGATAGCGAGCAGCGACACACTCCCCGCCAGCGCGGGCCGTCCGCAGGCCGAGCTGAGCTAGGAGCGAGGCCGCTCCCCACCAAAGCCCAATTGGCTTGGATTTTTTGCCGAATCGGTAAGCATAGTCCGAGCCCGCGCGGCGCCCCGTAACGCTTGGTTGAGCCCCGCGCGGGATTAGCGTCTTGCGCCCTGACCAGGGGCGCCGGTCAGGTGTGCTTCCCCCGCGGTTTTCCCCTCGAGTCTCCTCTGGAGCGAATGGCATGTCAGACGTCGCCATTCCCGTGGGCGCCACGCCCAAGCCAAAGCTCGACCACCCGGTTTCGCCGGTCACGGTGATCGTCTTCCTGTCCGTGCTGGCGGCCGGTCTCGCCTTCACCGCCTACAGCCTCTATTCCGACATGCAGGACGCCGGAGTGCAGGCGGTGAGCTGGCTGCCCTTCAAAAAGCTTCGCCGCGGTCATGTCATAGACAAGGCGAAGCGCGGCCCGGTCGCCGCCGGCGACGCGATTGAGTGCGGCAGATAGCTGCTTACGCCTTGCGTCGGCGTCCATGCTCTGGCGTCCGTGCGGGGTAAGGCCAAAAAGGCGCCTCTCTCCAGCGCGGTATTTGGGCAACTGCGAAGCGCAATTTCGCAGTTGCGAATTGAGACGAGCACGCTACTCTTCCCGGCAGATGCGGCCTCGCCGCGATCTTGCGATTCGGCTGTAACCTCAGCGCCCGTCGCGGCCTCTCCAGGGCCGGAGGAGCTTTGGTCTGATCCAAATGCCATGGAACAGTCGAAATTCGATTGACTATAAGGCGGCGCCGTTCCCAGGGGTGGGGGGTGGCCGTCAGCATTGCGTTCAGTCCGGCCGCGCGTCACTGCGGCGCTCGGAATGGATGTGACGCGCCAAGGCGCCGAATTGGATGAGGGGAACAGGGATGATGCTGCGGCGTGCCGGTCTAGGCCTCCTCGTCGGAGCGGTCTTGATGGCCCCGTCCTGTGCGTCAGCCGGCCCCGCGCTCGTCTTCGAGCCGTATAACGGCACGGTTTTTTACGCCGAGGACCCCGACGCGCCGTGGTTCCCGGCTTCCCTCACCAAGCTGATGACGGCCTATGTCACCTTCCAGGCGCTGAAAGAAGGCACCGTCAAGCCGGACACCAAGGCCGTCTGCTCCAAGAAGGCGACGCAGCAAGCCCCGAGCAAGCTCTGGCTGAAAGAGGGCGAGGGGATCACACTGGATGTCGCGCTCAAGGTTCTCATCGTCAAATCGGCCAACGACGTCGCCGTGATGATCGCCGAGACGGTCGGCGGCAGCGAGGAGGCGTTCGTCCAGCGCATGAACGAGGCGGCGCAGCACCTCGGCATGACCCGCACCAATTTCGTCAACGTCAACGGCTTGCCCGACGAGCGCCAGGTCACCACGGCGCGCGACCTCGCCAAGCTCGCGCGCGCCATCATCGTCGAGTTCCCCGAGCACGCCGAGCTGTTCACCACCGTCCAGGTCCAGGTCGGCAAGAAAATCATACGCACCCATAACGGAATGCTGGTCAGCTATCCGGGCGCCGACGGCATGAAGACAGGATTCATTTGCGACTCAGGCTTCAACATCGTGGTCAGCGCCACGCGCGAGGGCCGCAAGCTCGTCGCCATCATTCTCGGCGAGCCCTCGACCGCCTCGCGGCGCGAGCGCGCCGGCGATCTGCTCGACAACGGTTTCAAACGCTATTTCTGGAAATCGCTGTTCGGCACGAGTCTCGACGGGCTGGCTATCCAAGCCTCG
>JALHTP010000326.1 GCA_022865725.1 Methyloceanibacter sp.
CCCACGGTAAGCACGCCGTGCGTGACATCGCGCGCCGCGAGCAGCATGCAGACGACGGTGCCGAGGGTGAAGATCACCGCCTGCCCGGTATTGAGCACGCCGAGCGAGCTATAGGTGCGGATGGCCGCCTTCTCGTAGCGCGCCATGGAGGAATCGAATCTCCGCGCCTCGAGCTCCTCATTGCCGAAATATTTCACCGTCTCGTAGTTGAGCAGGCTGTCGACCGCCTTGGAATGCGCCTCGGTGTCGGATTCGTTCATGTCGCGGCGGATGGAAATGCGCCGCTCGCTGGCCCAGAAGGTGAACCACACATAGAGCCCGACGGTGGCGAGCACGACCACCACGTAGATCCAGCCGAAATACCAGGCGACGAGGCCGCAGATCATGACCAGCTCGACCGCGGTCGGGATCGAGTTGAGGATCGCCATGCGCACGATGGTGTCGACGCCATTGACGCCGCGCTCGATGACGCGGCTTAGGCCCCCGGTGCGGCGCTCCAGATGGAAGCGCAAGGAAAGCGCATGCAGATGCCGGAAGGTGCGGTTGGCGAGCTCGCGCACCGCGTGCTGGGCGACCACGGTGAACCATACGTCGCGGAATTGCGCGAACAGCACCATCAGCACCCGGCCCACGCCGTAAGCGACGATGAGCATGGCAGGCACCGCCGCAAGCCCGAAGGCGGAAAGCCCGGCGATCTCGCCTGGGCTCGCCTCGCCGGTGAGGAGGTCAACCACCCCCTTGTAGGCGATGGGAACGGCAAGGGTGATGACCTTGGCGACCAGAAGCGCAAGTAGCGCAAAGACCACGCGCCAGCGGAGGTCGGGCCGGTTGGCCGGCCAAACATAAGGGAGCAGCTCGCGCAAGACGCTCCAATGCCCCGTCCGCGCCTGAAGCACGGCGTCGCTTCTCGATTGCGGCAGCCGGTCCTGCATGAAAGATCGCTTCTCTTCGGCGCGATTTTCCGCGCGGCAAAAAGGGCAGCGACCGGGCGCTGCCCCTATGACAGCTATATAGGCTCCCCCCGCGCCCACGCCAAGCGCGTCAGGGCTTGGGCAGCGTCACCTCTTGTTGCGGGTGAATGAGGTTCGGATTGTGGATCACCTTGCGGTTATCCTGGAAGATCGAAGTATAGCGCGAGCCGCCACCGAGATAGCGCTTGGCGATGGCCCATAACGTATCGCCGCGGCGGATCACATAGGTCTTGGCGTCGGCAAGGGCTTGCTGCGCCGCTGCCACCTGAGAGGCGGGACTTGACGGCGTTCCCGGCTCGGCGGCCACGACCGGCGCCTTGGGCGGTTCGGGCTTCGGCTCCACGCGCTCGATGGTGACAACCGCCCGCCCGCTAAGCCCCGTCGCCGCGTCAACGCGCTCGGCGCGGAAGCTATGCTGCCCCATGCCGAGCTTCTTCTTGGCCTCGACGCGCCATTGGCCGTCGCGATCGGCACGCACTTCGGCGAGCGGCTGATTGTCGTAATAAACGGTGACCTTCGTCCCCGGATCGGCCGTGCCGGAGAGCGTGACGGTGCCCGTCGCAGGCCCTAAATCCTCATAGTCGACGGTCTTGAACACGAGCGTCGGCCGGGGCGCCGGAGCCGCGCTCCCCTCGGTCCTCGCTACGGCTCGCGGCCCGGTGTCGGCCGGCGCTTGCTCAGCCCGCGCCACCTCCTGCGCGTCCGCCTCTCCTCCAGCCTTCTCCGCCGGAGCGGCCTCAGGCTTTGCAGATGCAGGCGCTGCGGCTTCAGGCGCCGGCGCAATCTCCGCTGGCGCGGACGCCGTCGTTTCTGGCTTGGGCTCGGTTGGTTTGGGTTCGGGCGCCTTGGCTGTGGCCTCAACGCTTGTGGGCGCACTTGCCTTTTTCGCATCCGCGCCCACCTCGACGCGCACGGAGTCTTGCGAGGACAGCGCGCGTGTCCCGTCGGGCGAAGTGATCTTCAAGGAGAGCGCATGATCGCCCGCTTCAAGCGGCTTCTCCAAGACGACGCTCCACTCGCCCTGAAGATCGGCTTTGGCCTCGGCCACTTTGGTGCCGCCGCTTTGGACGCTGACCTTCCAGCCCGGCGCGGCGCGGCCCGCGATCACGCCCTCGCCGTTCGCCTCGATGACGACGACGTCGAAAGTCGGCACGGAGGTCGGCTCTGCCGGGGGCTTCAGCGCGCCGGCCGCATCGGCTTGCGGCTTCACGGGCTCCACGGCAGGAACGGCGGCGGCTTCAGGCTCCTCCACCGGGCTCGCATCGCCCGCGCCGGCCACATTACCCTGCTCAACGGACGGTGGCGCGAAAAACCCCTGCCCAGTCAGAAAAAGTCCCAACACGGCGCCGAGGCCAACAGCCGCCACGGCTGCAATGATGACGATGAACTTCCTGCCGATCATCCGTCATTCCTTGGGCGACGCATTTTGTCTTGGTCGACGCGCTCGCCTTGGGCGACGCGTTTTGCGTTCCTCCGCCGCTTAAGGTGTCGCTGCCTTAGGCGTCGGTGGCTCCGCCGGTGCGGCGTGCTGTTCGTCAGGCGGCTGCTTGGCGCGCTGGAACTGGACGACCGCGCGAGCGGCTACCATTTTCGTGTCCGCGTCATATTGATCCGCGCGGAATGTGTGCCGGCTGTTGCCGAGCTTCATCTCGCCTTCGACCGTCCAGTTGCCGCCGTCATCGGGGCTGACCTTGGCGAAGGGCTCATCGTCCAGGAAGATATAGAGCTCCTTCCCGGGCAGTGCGATCCCCGCAATCTTCAACTTGCCGGCCCCGCCGTCACCATCCTCATAGTCGACCGTGTTTAGCCGGATCGGCGACTTCGGCGGATGGTCGTAGTCATTGCTTCCCGGACCCGCATCCGGTGCAGTCCCCTGCTTCTCGATGAGGCTCTGGTCTCCAGGCACGCTCTCAACGGCCTGCGCAGACTTCGCATAGAGCGAAGCCGTGCCCGCAGCCACGAGGACTGCCATGATGGTGATATATTTGCTGCCGATCATTCTTTAGTTTCCTTCGCCGAGGCTCAAGATCATCTCTATACGGCGCCCAAGGCAAAAAAACGTCAAACCGCGCCGAATTCGGCAGGAACCTAGCCGATTGAGCCATTTCCCGCCACCCGATTGGCGCAAGCCCGGCCTTTTCTTGACGCGCGCCGGAGCCGGGTGGCAGATGACCCCATGAACGACACGCAATTCACCTCAGGCCTACAAAGCATTTGCGTCTATTGCGGCTCCGGCCCGGGCGAGAATCCCGCTTATGCGGAGGCCGCGCGCGCCTTCGGCAACATCCTGGCCGCCTCGCGCATCGCGCTCGTCTATGGCGGCGGCAGCCTCGGCCTCATGGGCGAGGTCGCCCGCTCGGTGCTCCAGCATGGTGGCCACGTCACCGGCATCATCCCGGGCTTCCTGAGCGAGCGGGAGCACATGCTGATCGAGGCTCAGGAACTCATCGTCGTCGACGACATGCATCAGAGGAAGCAACTGATGTTCGCAAAATCGGACGCCTTCGTGGCGCTTCCCGGCGGGCTTGGCACGCTCGAGGAATTCGTCGAGCAGCTCACCTGGTCGCAGCTCGGCCGGCACGCGAAGCCGATCGTGCTCGCCAATATCGACGGCTTCTGGAACCCGCTCCTCGTTCTCTTTGAAAGGATGAGCGCCGAGGCCTTCATCCGCCCCGGGCTCGAGCTGAACGTGCTCGTGATCGATCGGGTCGAAAAGATCATTCCCGCCATCGAGAAGGCGCTGGCCCCCTACCCGGCCGCGAGCGACGCGCAAGCCGAGGCGGAAGTCTCGGCGAAGTTCTGAGTCGCGCTTCTCCGTCTCAATCGTAGCCGTTCCACGCAGCGTGCCCGCCATAGGCCGCCTTGCCGTCACGCGTGACGCCGACACAGAACCGTGTCGTATGCGCGTGCCGGAACACGTCCTCATAGGCGATGTAGCCCACCACGAAGAACGGGGCGGCGACTTCCGATCTGAAGATCGTTGCCGGGCTGAACAGCTTCTCGGGCTCCAGGATCTCGTTGGTGACGGTCCGCTTCGCCTCGTCATAGGCGGGAGTACGCCCGCGCGGTTCCTGGGCCACGAACTCGACCACCCAGCCGCGGATCACGGCCGGCGTCTTGCCGTAATTCTGCATGGCGAGCCGCACGGTGGCCTGGTCGTGCAGGAGGAAAAGGTCCGTCGGTCCGCCGAAGACATAAGCCCGCTCGACCGCGGGAATGTGCTCGGCGGCAACCCTTGCGGCTTTGACGGCGTGCCTCGTGTTCCACCAAAGCAGCAGCGTGGAGAGCGCAAGCAGCGCGGTGAAGGTGACGACGGCGCGCTCGGTCGAGCCGAAGGCCAGTTCCCCCAGACGGCAGGCGTAGAGGCCGAGCCCTCCGCCCCAGCTCGCCGTGCAGCGATCGCCGTCGCTGCCCTCTTGCCCGGGCGCGATCTCGCCGGAGCCGATCGCATGGCCCCCGGTGTCGTTGTCGGTCACCTCATAATTGCCATGCTGGCCGGCCTGCGGGAAGGCGGGCGAGGACCAGAAAAGCAGCAAAAAAGCGACAGCAAGCCCCCGCATCGCGCCCCACGGCTCCCAATTCCTTCGCGGCCGCAATTCTTATAGCGGAAATTCAACGCGGCAACCTAAAGCGGAATGGGGCCCGGCTTATTCTGCGACAGGCCCTGGGCGGCCTAGGGCGCGGGCGCCCCGTCGCGGATCAGCTTGTAATTGATGGAATCGAGCAGCGCGGCGAAGGAGGCATCGACGATATTCGGCGAGACGCCCACCGTGAACCAGCGGTTCCCCACCCCGTCGCGGCTCTCGATCAGGACCCGGGTGACGGCGTCGGTGCCCCCGGTGAGGATGCGCACCTTGTAATCGACGAGGTCGAGATCCTGGATGAAGCTTTGATAGCGGCCGAGATCCTTCCTGAGCGCATTGTCGAGCGCGTTCACCGGGCCGTTGCCCTCGCCGACCGACATCACCGTCTGGCCGTCGATGCTCACCTTGACGGTCGCCTCCGACACGGTGACGAGGTCGCCTTGGGCGTTGTGCCGACGCTCGACCAGGACGCGGAACGAATCCACCTCGAAGAATTGCGGCACATTGCCGAGTACGCGCCTTGCCAGCAGCTCGAAGGAGGCCTCCGCCGCCTCGTAGGCATAGCCTTCCGCCTCGCGCTGCTTCACCTGATCGAGCAGGCGCGCGATGCGCGGATCGTCCTTAGGGATGGCGATGCCGATGCGCTCGAGCTCGGCCAGGATATTGGAGCGGCCGCCCTGGTCCGAGACGAGCAGCCTGCGCCGGTTGCCGATCGCCTCCGGCGGGATATGCTCATAGGTGCGCGGGTCCTTCTGCACGGCCGAGACATGGATGCCGCCTTTATGCGCGAAGGCCGACTCGCCCACATAGGGCGCGTGCCGGTTCGGCGACCGGTTCAAGACCTCGTCGAGGACGCGCGAGGCATGCGTCAGCGTCCTGAGCTTCTCCGGCGTGACACCGGTCTCGAAGCGCTCGGCATAGTCCGATTTCAGCATCAAGGTCGGGATGATCGAGGTGAGGTTGGCGTTGCCACAACGCTCGCCGAGGCCGTTCAGCGTGCCCTGAATCTGGCGCGCGCCGGCGCGGACCGCGGCCAGCGAGTTCGCCACGCCGTTATCGGTGTCGTTATGCACATGGATGCCGAGATGATCGCCCGGGATCTGTTTGACCACCTCGCGCACGATCGCCTCGATCTCCTCAGGCAGCGTGCCGCCATTGGTGTCGCAGAGCACCACCCAGCGCGCGCCAGCCGCATAAGCGGTCTTGGCGCAGAGAAGCGCGTAATCGGGATTGGCCTTGTAGCCGTCGAAGAAATGCTCGCAGTCGATGAGCGCCTCGCGACCCGATGCGACGACGACCTCGGTCGACTCCTTGATGCCGGCGAGATTCTCCTCGAGGCTGATGCCCAGCGCCACATCCACATGGAAGTCCCAGGTTTTGGCGACGAGGCAGATGGCGCTCGTTTTGGCGGCGAGCAGCGCCTGGAAGCCCGGATCGTTGGCGATGGAGCGGCCGGACCGCTTGGTCATGCCGAAGGCGGTCAGCTTGGCGTGGCCGAGCGGCTTCGCCTCGGCGAAGAGCCGCGTATCGGTCGGGTTGGCGCCGGGATAGCCCGCCTCGATATAGTCCAGCCCGAGCGCGTCGAGCTGCTGCGCGATCAGCCATTTGTCCTCGACCGAGAAGTCGACGCCATGGGTCTGCGCGCCGTCGCGGAGCGTCGTGTCGTAAAGCGAGATACGTTCGCGGGCCATTGTCTTCTCTACACCACGCCGAACAGGAAATGCAGCGCCAGCAGGACGGCGAGTGCGAGCACCGCGAGCTTGATGGCGAGATAGACGCCATGCGATCCCTTGAACGGCGCGTCCTTAAGGAACTTCATCGCGCCACCTCCCAAGTGGTAACGAGTTCGCCGGTCTTCGGGTCCTTGGCGTCTTTTAGAGTGATACCCATGGCTTCAAGCTCGTCGCGGATGCGGTCTGCCTCCTTGAAATTCTTCGCGGCGCGTGCGGCATTGCGCGCAGCGATCAGCGCATCGGCTTTTGATCTAGTTTCAGATGAAACGTTTGAGAACGCCTGCTTCTGAAGCCAATTGCGATCGTAACGTCCGATATCGATCCCCAAGAAACTGAGAGAAGCCGCTAGGCTGCCCGCGGCTTGATAGTCAGAGTCTTGAAGCATGGCTCCCGGTGACGCCATTCGGACAGCCAACTCCGACGCATTGTCACGCGAGACCTTCAGCAGACGATGCAACTCCGTAATCGCTCGGGGCGTATTGAGGTCGTCGTGCAAAGCATCAAGAAACTCCCTCGATGCGGCAACGCCAGACGTGGGTGATGCAAAGGTCGCAAAACTGCCGAGCGCGATGGCAGCTTGTTCCAGTGCCGTTTGGCTAAAGTCCAATGGCTGACGATAGTGCGTCATGAGCATGGCAAAGCGAATGACCTCTCCAGGCCACGCGAATCCACGCCAGCCCTCGAGCAACTCGTGCACGGTGACGAAGTTGCCGGCCGACTTCGCCATCTTCTCCCCCTCCACCTGGAGGAAGCCGTTATGCATCCAGACCTGCGCCATGAGCTTGGTGCCGTGGGCGCAGCGCGATTGGGCGATCTCGTTCTCATGATGCGGAAAGACGAGGTCGATGCCGCCGCCATGGATGTCGAAGAGCTCCCCAAGATGCGCCTCGGCCATGGCCGAGCATTCGATGTGCCAGCCCGGCCGCCCCGGCGCCGCGATGCCGCACGGCGAGGCCCATGACGGCTCGCCCGGCTTCGACGGCTTCCACAGCACAAAGTCCATCGGGTCGCGCTTATAGGGAGCCACCTCGACGCGGGCGCCGGCGATCATCTCGTCGAGCGAGCGCCCCGAGAGCTTGCCGTAATCGGGCATCGCCGCGACATGGAAGAGCACATGGCCCTCCGCCACATAGGCGCAGCCGTTAGCCACCAGGCGCTCGATCATCGCCTTCATCTGCGCGATATGCTCGGTCGCCCGCGGCTCGACACTCGGATCGAGCGCGCCGAGCGCGGCCATGTCGGCGTGGAACTGCGCCTCGGTCTTCTCGGTGACCCGCCTGATCGCCTCGTTCAGCGGAAGGTCGGGATAGTCTTGCCCGGCGCGCGCGTTGATCTTGTCGTCGACATCGGTGATGTTGCGGACATAGGTGACGTGCTCGGGCCCATAAAGGTGCCGCAAGAGGCGGTACAGCACGTCAAAAACGATCACCGGCCGCGCATTGCCGATATGGGCGAAATCGTAGACCGTCGGCCCGCAGACATACATGCGGACGCGTCCGGCATCGAGCGGCCGGAAGTCTTCCTTCTTGCGGGTGAGCGTGTTGTAAAGTCTAAGCACGACTGACCAAGCCCCTTCGGCTTGAGGCCCGCCCTTGCGTTCACGTAACTCTGAATGATGGTAAAGGGAGAACGATCCGGGCGAGCTGTTGTTGCTACGCCGGAATGATGCCGCAGAAAATCATAAGGATGGGTTGCTTTTGCATCATCTTGGGACTGCTTATGGCGGTAATTGCCGGAAGCGTCAAGCAAGCCATCTTATTCATGCCTCATTGACCCCGGAATCTAGCCGGGCATAATGCGGTCGGGTGTCCCTCGGGGATTGGGAAACAATCGTGAGCGTCTGTGGTGATTTTTGGCGCGGTGTTGCGTCGTCCATGCGGCTGATCGGCGGCCCTCGCCTTGGCGTGCTCGCCCTCTTCGGCGCGGCGGTCCTAGGCGGCGCGGGTCTCGGCCTGGCGCAAGGCGTGAGCGACCAGCAGATGCGCTGCATGCAGTTGCAGCAGGACCTCGCCTCGGCGCAAGGCGGCGGGGCCAGCCGCGAGGATGTTGGCCGCATCGACCAACAGATCGCCCAGGCCGACCGCGTGTTCCAGGGCACCCAGGCGTCCATGGAGGACGCCGGCTGCTTCGAGAGCTTCTTCATCTTCGGCCGCGGCCTCGTCCGCAGCCCGAAATGCCTCAAGATGAACGACCGCGTCGAGGACTCGCGCCGCCAGCTAACCCAGCTCCAGCAGCAGCGCCAAGCGATCACGGGCGGCGGCGGGAACCGGCGGCGGCAGGCCGAGCTCCGGGATGCCCTTGCCCGCAGCGGCTGCGGTGGGCAGCCCCCTGCGCAAAAAAAGCGGGGCGGCGGGTTGTTCGACTTCTTCGGCGGCGGACAAGAGGCCGAGGAAGAGCAGCAGACCCCCGTCTATCGCAGCATCGATTCGAACGGCCGCTACCGGTCGGTGTGCGTGAGACTCTGCGACGGCTTCTTCTATCCGATCCATTATTCCACCTATGGCAGCCTGCTCGGGCAGGATGCGCAGCTCTGCCAGTCGAACTGCGCGGCGCCGGCCGAGCTCTATGTCTATCGGAACCCGGGCCAGGAGATCGAGCAGGCCGTGTCGCTGAACGGCTCGGCCTATATGGATCTCCCGGTTGCCTTGCGTTACCGCAAGGAATTCGTGAACGGCTGTTCCTGCAAGCAGGCCGAATACAATCCGACCGAGATCGAATCGGCCAACAAGCGGGCCGAAGCCGACGCCGCGGCCAAGCCCGTAAAGGGCAAAGGCAAAGCGGCCGCGAAAGCCCCTGCCCCGGCTGCTGTCCCTGCCCCCCAGGCCGCCGCGCCTGCGGGAGCGGCGGGCGGTCAGCCGCAGCTCGATCCCGGCGCCACCGGAAGCAACGACAAGGCGGCAGCCGCCGCGCCCGCGGCGCCCCCGCCAGTGCCCGCGGCGCAGAAGCCTCCTGCGCCTCCCGCCGCCGCTGCCGCGCCGCCGCCCGCGCCGACCCCGCCAGCTTCAGCCTCGGCAGCCCCGCCCGCGCAGGGGCAATCGACCGTCATCAAGAAGGCGCCCAAGCCGCCGGTTGCTCCGCCCGCGCAATAATTTCAGTCTAGGCGAGCTTGCCTTCGAGCCTTGCCGCCGCGCGCGCACGCCCGATCAGCGGCAAGAGGTGCTTGAGCTCGGGCCCATGCTCGCGGCCGGTGAGCGCAAGACGGAGCGGCGCAAAGAGAGCCTTGCCCTTGGCGCCGGTCGCCTCCTTGACGGCTGAAGACCAGGCCGGCCATGTCGCCTCGGCCCACGGTTCGGCCGGCAGCAGCCCTGCCGCCGCACGGCAAAGATCGCGGTTCTCGATCACGGGCTCCAGCGGACCTGTCACGACGCTCCACCAGAGCGTCGCATCGGCAAGCACCGCGAGATTGCCGCGCACCGCCTCCCAGAAATCTTCCCCGCCATCGACGCCGATGGCGCGGAGCCGCTTCTCCACGGCGCTGAAGGGCAGCATGTGCAGGAGCTTTGCATTGAGGAGACGAAGCTCGTTGGGGTCGAACCGCGCCGGCGCCCGCGACAGCTTGGCGAAATCGAACGCGCGTACGAGCTCGTCGAGGTTTGCATGCGGCACGACGGGGTCTGAGGTCCCAATCACCGCCGCGTAGCTCGCCACCGCCAGCGCCTCGATCCCCTCCTCGCGCAAGGAAGCGATGGAGAGCGTCCGGTCGCGCTTGGAGAGCGCCTGGCCCTCGGCCCCAACCAGGAGATTGTGATGGCCGAAGGCGGGAGGCGTCGCGGCAAGCGCCTCGAACAGCTGGATCTGCGGCGCCGTGTTGGCCACATGGTCCTCGCCGCGGATGACATGGGTGATGCCGAGGTCGATATCGTCGACAACGCTCGGCATGGTGTAGAGATAGGTGCCGTCTTCCCTGACCAGCACCGGGTCCGACAGCGAGGCGGCATCGACATGCTGGCGCCCGCGCACGAGGTCGTCCCAGACGACATCGCGCTGCTCGAGCAGAAAGCGCCAATGCGGCTTGCGTCCCTCCTTCTCAAGGCTCGCGCGGTCATCGGCGGTCAGCTTCAAGGCGGCTCGGTCATAGACCGGCGGCTTGCCGCGGGCGAGCTGGCGCTTCCGCTTCAGTTCGAGCTCCTCCGGCGTCTCGTAAGCGGGATAGAGCCGCCCGCTCGCTTTCAGTCTGGTGACGGCATCGGCATAAAGGTCGAAACGGTCCGACTGGCGCACTTTCTCGGCCCACTCGACGCCGAGCCAGGAAAGATCCTCCTCGATGCCGCGCGCGAATTCTTCCGTCGAACGCTCCTGGTCGGTGTCGTCGAGGCGGAAGATGAGGCGCCCGCCTGCCCTCCGCGCGAACAGGAAGTTGAACATGGCGGTGCGGATATTGCCGGCATGAATCCGGCCCGTCGGGCTCGGCGCAAATCTTACCGTGACGCTCATCGCCTAGAGCTTCTCGCGGAATTTGTTGGTGATGGGATAACGGCGGTCGCGGCCGAAATTCTTGGCGGTGATCTTCACCCCCGGCGCCGCCTGCCGCCTTTTATACTCGGCAAGATAGAGCATGCGCTCGACCTTCTTGACGAGTTCAGGCGCGTGCCCGCGCGCGACGATCTCGGGCAGCGGCAGCTCGAGCTCGACCAGGCAATTCAGAATATCGTCGAGCACGTCGTAAGGCGGCAGCGTGTCCTGATCGCGCTGGCCCGGCTTCAGCTCGGCGGTCGGCGCCTTGGTCAACACATTCGGAGGGATGACGATGCCTTCCGGCCCGAGGCAGCTCTTGGGCCGCGCCGCATTGCGGTAGCGGGCAAGCGCGTAGACCTGGCCCTTATAGAGGTCCTTGATCGGGTTGAACCCGCCATTCATGTCGCCATAGATCGTCGCATAGCCAACCGAGACTTCCGATTTGTTGCCGGTGGTGAGCACCATCGCTCCGAATTTGTTGGAGAGCGCCATCAGCAGCGTGCCCCGCGCGCGCGACTGGAGATTCTCTTCCGTCGCATCGGGCGTTGTCCCCGCGAACACTTTGCTCAGGCTCCCGGTCAGTCCGTCCACCGCTGCATGGATCGGCATGATGTCGTAGCGCACCCCGAGGGCTTCCGCGGCGGCGGCCGCATCCGCCAAGCTTTCATTGCTGGTGAAGCTGTAAGGCAGCATGACGCAATGCACGCGCTTGGCCCCTAGCGCATCGACGGCCATCGCCGCGCAAAGTGCGGAGTCGATGCCGCCGGAGAGCCCGAGCACCACGCCCGGGAAGCCGTTCTTCTCCACATAGTCGCGCAAGCCCGTGACGCAAGCGAGGTAGTTCGCGGCGTCCCCCTCCTCGATCTCGGCAATGAGGCCGGGCAGGCAGCGCCAATGTCCGTTCTCGCGCCGCCATTCGGTGATGCCGAGCGCTTCTTCCCAGGCCGGCAGCTGCACCGCCAGCGTCGCATCGGCGTTGAGCACGAACGACGCGCCGTCGAAGACGAGCTCGTCCTGGCCGCCCACCTGATTGACGTAAGCGAGCGGCAGGCGCGTTTCCGCCACGCGCGTCTCGGCGACGCCGTAACGCACGTCCCGCTTGTCGATCCAATAGGGCGAGCCGTTGGGAACGATCAGAAGCTCCGCGCCCTTCTCGGCAAGCGCACCGCAGACCTCTTCGCTCCAAATATCCTCGCAGACGGGGACGCCGACCCGCAAACCCCGTATGTCGATCGGCGCGGGCAGCGGGCCCGGCGCGAACACCCGCTTCTCGTCGAACACGCCGTAATTCGGCAGGTTATTCTTGAAGCGGAGCGCCTCGATGCGTCCTCGATCCAAGAGAGCCTGAGCGTTGTAGACGAAGGGCCCGTCGGCGAACGGCAGACCCATAAGCACGGCGGGACCGCCGTCCTTGGTATCGCGGGCAAGCGCCTCCAAGGCCTCCTGCGCAGCCTTCTGCAAAGCGGGCTTCAGCACCAGATCCTCGATCGGGTAGCCGGTGAGGTAAAGTTCGGTAAAGACGATGATGTCGGCGCCCACTTCAGCCGCGCGCGCGCGCGCCTCGCGCGCCTTCCTCAGATTGCCGTCGATATCGCCGACGACGGGATTGAGCTGCGCGAGAGCGAGCGTGAAGTTGTCCTTGATCGTAGGGGCCATTGGTTAGACCTTAGCGGCGCGGCTAACACACGGGCAAGATTGTAGCGGATGAGTCAAGCCGAGGGATCATGACGCCGACAGAACCCACACGCGACGAGAGCCATTTCGCCTTTGGTGAGAACTGGGCGGATTTCGCCAAAGGCATCGACGAGCCAGCCATTGCCGAGGCCGAGGCAGGACTCCTAAAGCTTATCGATAGAAACGACATGGCCGGCGCTAGCTTCCTCGACATCGGCTGCGGTTCAGGCCTCCACGCCTGGCCGCAATCCGGCTCGGTGCGAGCCGAGTCATTGCCCTCGACATCGATGCTGATGCCGTGGCAACCGCGACTTCTGTCCTCACCCACCACGCCGCCGGACAGGCATGGGCCGTCCGCAGACAGAGTATCTTGCAGGCCAGACCGGACATGGGTTCGTTCAATATCGTCTATTCCTGGGGCGTTCTGCATCACACCGGCGACCTGAGCCTCGCCATACGCAACGCGACCGCCTTGGTGGCGCCGGGCGGCCTGTTCGTGTGCGCGCTTTACCGCCGCACTCTGCTCGATCCGCTCTGGATCAAGGAAAAGCGGTGGTACGCCTCCGCCTCGCCCCAGGCGCAGGCGAGAATGCACGCACTCTATCGCGGAGCCTTGCGGCTCGGATTGCTCGCCGCCGGGCGCAGCTACAGCGCCCACGAGCTTGGCTATAAGAGCCGGCGAGGAATGAGTCTCAATCACGACATTCACGACTGGCTAGGTGGCTATCCGTACGAGTCGATTTCATCGGAAGAAGTCGCGCGGGTGTTGGCAAGTCTCGGCTTCGAGCCTGTCAGAAGCTTCACCCGCAAGACGGCTGTTGGACTGCTCGGGTCGGGCTGCGACGAATATGTCTTCAGACGTGTGACTGAGGCGCCCTGACGCCTATTCGCCGGCGGCCATCGAGATCTCGGGCTCAGGCCGCCCTTCCCGCTCGCGCTTCAGCCTCTCGGCCACGATGAAGGCGAGCTCGAGCGACTGATCGGCGTTGAGCCTTGGGTCGCAATGGGTGTGGTAGCGGTCCGACAGATCGGTCTCGGTGACGGCCTTGGCGCCGCCCACGCATTCGGTCACGTTCTGCCCGGTCATCTCGACATGAATGCCGCCCGCGTGGGTTCCTTCGCTCCGGTGGACGTCGAAGAACGTCTCCACCTCCGCGAGGATGAGATCGAACGGCCGCGTCTTGTAGCCGCTTCCCGCCTTGATGGTATTGCCGTGCATGGGATCGCAGGCCCAGACCACACTCTTGCCTTCCCGCTTCACGGCGCGGATCAGAGCCGGCAAATGCTTGCCGACCTTGTCGGCGCCGAAGCGGCAAATGAGCGTGAGCCGGCCCGGCTCGTTTTGCGGGTTGAGCACGTCGATCAGCGTAAGCAGCGCCTCGGGCGCCAGGTTCGGGCCAATCTTGGCGCCGACCGGATTCTTGATGCCGCGCAGATATTCGATATGGGCGTGGTCGAGCTGGCGGGTACGGTCGCCGGCCCAGAGGAAATGCCCCGAGGTCGCGTACCAGTCGCCCGACGTCGAATCGACGCGCGTGAAAGCCTGCTCGTAGCCGAGCAGCAGCGCCTCGTGGCTCGTATAGAAGCTCGTGGTGCGAAGCTGCGGGACATTGTCGGGCGTGAGCCCGATGGCGCGCATGAAGCGCAAGGTCTCGGCGATGTGCTCGGCGACCTCCTCGTAGCGGTGTCCGGCCGGGCTGTCCTTGACGAAGCCCAGGTTCCAGCGATGCACATGGTCGAGATTGGCATAGCCGCCTTGCGCGAAGGCGCGGAGCAGATTGAGCGTGGCGGCGGACTGCCGATAAGCCATCAGCATGCGCTGCGGATCGGCGACGCGCGCGGCCTCGGTGAACTCGATGCCGTTGATGATGTCGCCGCGATAGCTCGGCAGCTCCATGCCGCCTTGTGTCTCGGTCGCGGTCGAGCGCGGCTTGGCGAACTGGCCGGCGATGCGGCCGAGCTTCACCACCGGCGAGCCGCCGGCATAGGTCAACACGACCGCCATTTGCAGGAACACGCGGAAGAAGTCGCGGATGGAGTCGGCGCGGTGCTCGGCGAAGCTCTCGGCGCAATCACCGCCTTGCAGCAGAAAGGCCTCGCCCGCGGCCACGCGGGCAAGCTTCGCCTTGAGCTCGCGCGCCTCGCCCGCGAACACGAGCGGCGGGAAGGTCGCAAGCTGCTTCTCGACCTCGTTGAGCGCGGTCACGCTCGGGTAGAGCGGGATCTGCTCGATCGGCCTCGAGCGCCAGCTGTCTGGGCTCCAACGCGGTGCCATTGAAAAGCTCTCCTTAAAAAGTCAACGCTATATAGGCGATCGGCGGAACCCTGGCTAGGCGCCCGCGCGATTGCCTCCTCGCTCAAGAGCGTGCCACATATCCGTTAAGAGCCTGGAAGGGGAGCCGATTTGGACCGTCACCTCGAGCACGACCATCAACCAAGCGAGATCGCCAAACGCCTGAAGAAGGGGCCCAGAGCAAGCTATCTCCGCGACTGGGTCTATGGCGGTATCGACGGCACGGTGACCACCTTCGCCATCATGGCAGGCGTGGTCGGCGCCAATCTGTCGGCCGGCGTGGTCCTGATCCTCGGCATCGCCAATCTGCTTGCCGACGGCTTCTCCATGGCTGCCGCCAACTACACCGGCACCAAGGCCGAGCTGAACGAATATAGGCAGCTTCGCCGCATGGAGGAGCGCCATGTGGCGCTCGCGCCCGAAGGCGAGCGCGAGGAGGTTCGCCAGATCTTTAAGGCCAAAGGCTTCAAGGGCGACGCGCTCGATGCCGCTGTGAATGTCATCACCGCGCGGCACGGACGCTGGATCGACACCATGATGGCCGAGGAGCACGGCATGCCTGCCGTGACGCGCTCCCCGCTCAAGGCCGCTTCCATGACCTTCCCGCCTTCTTGGTGTGCGGCAGCGCGCCTCTCCTTCCCTACGCGCTGAGGCTGGCGGAGCCGACCCTGCCCGCCACGATCATGACCGGGATCACCTTCTTCGCCATCGGCTCGCTCAGGAGCTACTGGTCGCCGACGCCATGGTGGCGCGCCGGGCTCGAAACCTTGGCGATCGGAATGCTCGCGGCCTTTGTTGCCTATCTCGTCGGCGCCCTGCTCAAGGGCCTCGTCTGAAGCGACCGGGTCATAGGCTCTACCGCGAGCCTTGCCCTTTGTGCCACCATGCGGCCCATGGCCATGAAGGAACCAAGCTTCACGCTCGGCATCGAGGAGGAATATCTCCTCGTCGACAAGGACAGCCGCGATCTTGCGCAAGAGCCTCCGCCCGCGCTCCTCGCCAAATGCGAGGAGGCCCTGCGCGGCCAGGTCAGCCCCGAGTTCCTGCGCTCGCAGATTGAGGTCGGCACCCGCGTCTGCAAGTCGATGCAGGAGGCGCGCGACCAGCTGATCCATCTGCGCGGCACCGTCGGCCGCATCGCCGGCGAGTTCGGGCTGGCGCCGATCGCCTGCTCCACCCACCCTTTCGCCAAATGGGCGAGCCAGCAGCATACCGACAAGGAGCGCTACAACGTGCTCGCGCGCGATCTCCAGCACGTGGCGCGCCGGCTCGTGATCTGCGGCATGCATGTGCATGTCGGCATCGAGGACGAGGACCTACGCATCGACCTGCTCGGCCAGGCAACCTACTTTCTGCCGCATCTGCTCGCGCTCTCCACCTCTTCGCCCTTCTGGGAAGGCGTGCAGACGGGGTTGAAATCCTACCGGCTCTCGGTGTTCGACGAGCTGCCGCGCACCGGCCTCCCGCATCAATTCTCGAGTTGGAGCGAATATGAGCGCACCGTCGAGCTTCTGGTCAGTGCCGGGCTCATCCAGGACGCGACCAAGCTCTGGTGGGACTTGCGGCCGTCCGCGCGCTTTCCCACGCTCGAGATGCGCATCACCGATGTCTGCCCGCTGGTGGAGGACGGCATCGCCATCGCCTCGCTGTTTCGCTGCGTCTTACGCATGCTCTATCGCCTGCGCCGGCAGAACCAGCGCTGGCGCCATTATCCGCCCTTCCTCGTGCGCGAGAATCGCTGGCGCGCGCAACGCTACGGCATCGAGCAGGGCCTGGTCGATTTCGGCAAAGGCGCCGTGGTACCCTTCCCCGTTCTGCTGGAGGAGCTGTTCGATCTCGTGGCCGAGGATGCCGCCTATTTCGGCTGCGTCGCCGAGATGGGGCATGCACGCACCATTCTCGAGCGCGGCACGAGCGCCGACCGGCAGCTTGCCCGCTACGACGCAGTGAAAAAGCTCGGCGGCAGCGAGCAGGCGGCGCTCGTCGCGGTGGTCGACGGCATCATCGAGGAAACCATGATGCTGCCGGGTGCACCCGCCGCTCGATGAGCCACACCAGGCCAAAACTCCTCACCATCGGCATTTCTCATTTCTGCGAGAAAGCTCGATGGGCTCTCGATTGGCACGGCGTCGACCATGATGAGGCGAGCTGGCCGCCAGGCGTGCATGCGATCATGGCAAGGCGTTACGGGGCCAAGAGCACTGCGCTGCCGATCCTGGTCATCGACCAGAGCGACTTGATTCAGGGAAGTGGCGCGATCATCGACTGGGCGGATCAAAACGCGGAAGATGTCGCCCGGAGACTCACCGTGGCAAATGCGCTCGAGATCGAACGACGCGCAGACGCCGTGATTGGCATCCATATACGTCGGCTGTCCTACGCCAAGATGCTTTCTCGATCGGCGCATCTGGCCAAGCCTGCGCTCTTCCACAAGGCGTCACCTTCGCATCGCCTGGTTGCAACCATGATGTGGCCGGTAACGCGGCGTCTCATGATCAAGGCCATGGATCTTGGCCCTGGCGCCGCCGCCCAAAGCCACTCAATTCTCGAAGCCGAGTTTGACTGGCTCGATGGCATCCTCGCCGATGGTCGTCCCTATCTTGCCGGAGAGCATTTTAGCCGGGCTGACATTGCCGTCGCCAGCTTCCTGGCTCCCATCGTACAGCCTAAGGAGATGCCGGCGTTCCACAACATGGCGCTGCCGCAATCCCTCTTGTCTGACTTCCAGCGCTGGCGGGGGCGGCCGGTGATGCGCTGGACGGCCACGCAATATCGGCAGCACCGCGCCCCGCGCAAAAAAATGGCTAGAGCGTAGTCGCCATGCCGCCATCGACATTGAGGCTCGCGCCGGTGATATAGGCGGCCTCGTCGGAAGCCAAGAACAGCGCGGCATTGGCGATGTCCTGCGGCGTGCCGAAGCGCCTGAGCGGCGTCTGCGTGAGCAGTGCCTTGGCGATCATCGGATTTGAGATGTAGCGGCCGATCAGAGCCGTCTCCACATAGCCCGGCAGCAGCGTGTTCACGCGGATGCCGTAGGGCGCGTATTCGACAGCGAGGCTCCGCGACAGCGCCGACACCGCCCCCTTTGTCGCCGAGTAGACCGCCATCTGGCGCGTGTGCTTGGTCGCCATGATCGAAGAGAGATTGATCACCGACGCCTTGCCGGACGCTTTGAGCAGGTCGAAGGCCTCGCGCGCGCAGCGCACCGTGCCGTCGAGATTGACGCTCCACACGCGGTCCCAGGCTTCGTCGGAGATATGGCGGAAATCCGAGCGCTCGCCCACGCCCGCATTGTTGACGAGCACATCAAGCCTGCCATGCGCCGCGCCGATCATGTCCATCAGCGCCTTCACTTGCGGCGTGTCGGTGACATCGACTTGATGGGAGGTGGCGGCTCCGTTCACTTTGACGATTGCCGCGGCGACCTCCTTGGCCGCCTCGCCGTCGCAATCCGCCACGATCACGACCGCGCCCTCGCGCGCAAACGTCTCGGCGATGGCGCGGCCGATCCCCGCCGCACCCCCCGTGACGAGCGCGATTTTGTCCTCAAGCCGCCGCATCGGACCCCGCGACCGGCGCCGGCGCCTCCCATTTGTGGCGCAGCGTCACCAGCTCTTCCGCCGCGCTCGGATGCAGCGCCATGGTCGCGTCGAGCTGCGCCTTGGTCACACCGAGCTTGAGCGCAACGGCCACCATCTGCACGATCTCGGCGGCATCGCCTCCGAGAATATGGCAACCGAGCACCTTGTCGCTCTCCATATCGACCACGAGCTTCATCAGCATCCTCTCGTCCCGCCCGCTGACCATCGAGCGGAGCGGACGGAAATGGGCCTTATAGATATCGACGCTGCGATACATCTCGCGCGCCTTCTCCTCCGAAAGCCCGACCGTGCCGATCTCAGGCTGCGAGAACACCGCCGTGGGTATGAAGCTATGATCCACCGGAGTCGGCCTGTTGTTGAACAGCGTCTCGGCGAAAGCCGTCGCTTCATGGATCGCAACCGGGGTCAGGTTTACCCGATGGGTCACGTCGCCCACGGCATAGATAGTGTCCACGGAGGTTTTCGAGAACTCATCGACCACCACGCGGCCGTCCCAGCCGAGCTCGACGCCCGCATCTCGCAAACCCATCCCCATCGTGCTGGGCACGCGCCCGGTGGCCGCCAGCACCAGACCCGCGGCCACGGAATCGCCCCGCTTGAGCTGAACGCGATAGGCGCCGCCCTCCTTCTCGACCGAAGCGACGTCGGTCTCCATGCGGAGGTCGACGCCGCGATTGCGCATGGCCTCGGCCAGCCCATCGCGCAGATCCATGTCGAAGTCGCGCAAGATCTGGTCGCCGCGATAGAGCACCGTCACCGCGGCCCCAAGCCCGGAGAAGATCGAGGCAAACTCCATGCCGATATAACCGGCGCCGACGATCACGATGCTGCCCGGGAGCTGCTCGAGCTCGAAACATTGGTTTGAGCTGATCAGATGCTCCTTGCCGGGAAGGTCCGGGATCATCGGATGCGAGCCGGTGGCCACCAGGATCGTCTTGGCCGAGAGCAGGCGATCGCGATCGGCGAGCTTGATCTCATGCGGACCTTCGAGCGCGGCGCGGGTGAGAAACCGGTCGACGCCCGCGTTCTCCAAAGTGCGCGTATAGACGCCGTTCAGCCGGTCGATCTCGCGCTTGACGTTATGGATCAGCGTCGGCCAGTCGAAGCGCGATCCCTCGCAGCTCCAGCCGAACCCGCGTGCATCGGCGAAATCGCCGCCAAAGCGGCTGCCATAGACGAGCAGCTTCTTCGGCACGCAGCCGCGGATCACGCAGGTGCCGCCGATGCGATATTCCTCGGCGATGCCGACGCGCGCGCCGAGCTCGGCAGCAAGCCGCGCGGCGCGGACCCCGCCCGAGCCAGCGCCGATGACGAACAGATCGTAGTCGTACTCAGCCACCTGGCGTCAGGCTCCTGCACGGCGCAACGCTCGGACGCCGCCTTTGCCCGCCACGATAGCCAAATCGGCGAGCCCAAGAAACAGCCCGTGCTCGACGACGCCCGGCACCCGTTTCAGAGAAAAGGCGAGCACTTCCGGCTCAGGAATGTTGCCGAAGGCGCAGTCGAGCATGAGATTGCCCTGGTCGGTGACGAAAGGCGCGTCCCCTGGCCCCGGCCGGAGCGTGATCGCGCCGTGGCACCCCGTCTCGGCGGCGATGGCCTCGATCAGCCGCATCGTCGCCATCAGCCCGAAGCGCACCACCTCGACTGGCAGCGGGAACAGGCCGAGCGCCGTCACGAGCTTGCTCTCATCGACAATGACCACCATCCGGTCCGACGCCGTGGCCACGATCTTCTCGCGGAGCAGAGCGCCGCCGCCGCCCTTGATCATGCGGAGCCGATCGTCGATCTCGTCGGCGCCGTCGACCGTCAGATCGAGCTGCGGCGTTTCGTCGAGCGTGGTGAGCGGGATACCGAGCCGCTCGGCCTGGGCGCGCGTGGCCTCCGAGGTCGGGACGCAGACCACGTTCAGGCCTTTCGCCACCTGTTCCCCGAGGGCTGCGACGAAGCGCGCCGCCGTCGATCCCGTGCCAAGGCCGAGCCGCATCCCGTCCGTGACGAGATCGAGCGCGGCACGGGCGGCGCTTTCCTTGAGCTCGTCCGTCTTGAGCAAAAGCTCCCTCCCGCGATCAGCCCTATTTTCAGCCCGATGATTAGGCCGCCGCTTGCCAGGCTGCAAGGCGCGTGTGAGAGAGTGCGCCATGTTCAAGGACACAACCATCGTGTTCGACCTCGACGGCACCCTGGTCGATACCGCGCCGGACCTGACCAACGCGCTGAACGAGGTGCTCACCAGGCGCGGGCATGCGGCAGTGCCGGCCGAGACGATCCGCGCCTGCGTCGGTCACGGTGCGCGCATCATGATCGAGGAGGCTTTGCGCCGGGCGGGCGCGGAAGACGACGTGGACCGGATGCTGGCGGAGTTCCTGGTTCACTACGAGGCCAATATCGCCGCCGAGAGCCGGCCCTTTCCCGGCGCCGTGGCGGCGCTGGAGGACCTTGCCGCCCAAGGGGCGACGCTCGCGGTCTGCACCAACAAGCGCGAGTATTTGAGCCGGCGGCTGCTCCAAGCGCTTCGCATCGACCATCATTTCAGCGCCATCGCCGGGCGTGACACATTCGCCGTGTCGAAGCCCGACCCGGGCCATCTGACGGGGGCGATCGCCCTTGCCGGCGGCGACCCCTCCCGGGCCGTCATGATCGGCGACAGCGAGGTCGATTTGCGGACGGCGAAGGCCGCCGCCATCCCCGTGATCCTCGTAAGCTTCGGCTATGCCACCTCCCCGCTCGACGGCGTCGCGCCGGAGGCGGTGATCGATCATTTCGATGAACTGGCGGCGCGCGCTTACGCCCTCCTGAACGGCGCCGCGCCCGGCGCTTCCGAGCGCCTGAGACGCCTCAATCCCGCCGCAGATCAGGCTTAATTCCACCCGGCCCTTCTCAACGAAGAGCCATAGTCGAAGCACACCTTCACACCCTCCTGGGGGACGGGTCATTCAAGGAGAGACAGATGCTCAGACGTGTCGTGATCGGCGTCGCCATGGTGTCCCTCATGGGAGGGGCCGCATACGCCGTTGACGAGGACGCGGTGGACAACGAATGCACCGCGCAGCTGACCTCGGTCGAGGAAACCGTACATGACAAGATCGAGTCGAACGCGCTGAGCGAGGCCGACGCCGATAAGGTCAACGAGCTTCTCGACGAGGCCGACGCGCTTTGCACCGAGGGAAAATTCCCCGAAGCCAGCGCCACCCTCGCCACCGTCAGCAAGATGGTCGGCAAGTAGTTTGGCCTAAGCGGGACGGCGCGGGACGGATCGCGCCGTCCATCATTCGGGCGTGCCCGCGCCCTTCCCCGTCTCCTCAAGGCCCCCAAAGCTTCAGACGGCCAAGTCTTCAGAGCGGCCAAGTGCCGTCGCTTGTTGAGGCGGTTCCTTGACTTACCGGGGACCCAATCGCTAAATCCGGATGCAAGCGTCATCCGGAGGACTCGGGATCGGTTTTCCCACACGATGACGCGGTAGATCGAAGCGAGACGGGCGGTTAGCTCAGTTGGTAGAGCACTGTGTTCACATCGCAGGGGTCGCTGGTTCGAGTCCAGTACCGCCCACCATTATCTCAATACCTAAAGAGGGCGTCGGCCTAAGCCGGCGCCCCTTTTATTTCCGCCAACCTGAAG
>JALHTP010000327.1 GCA_022865725.1 Methyloceanibacter sp.
CCTTGTGGAGATAAGCATTGAAGACAGCGACATCCAATGGGATCTGTTCTCCGATGTGATTGCCATTGGCGATTACAATGACGAATGCAAGTACTTCAAGATTGAAGGCTGCAACGCAGAGGATCAGTTCAACCTTGCATTCGGTGCAAGCTCCTTCTTGCCTGCCATTAGATTGGAGGGGCGCAAGTTCAGAGCTCAGTATGTGACAGAGGTTAACAACTTCCGCTTTGCCTCTGGCAGATATCAGACCACCTATGTTGATCGCGAAAAGAAGTGGACATTCGCATTTGGCAGATTGCCTGAGTACGTGCTTGATTTCTTAAGCACCATCTTCTACTATGACAACTGCTATGTGAACGGCGACTTGTACTATGCCATCGATGGCGAGTTCCCAGATATCGAGTACAATGATGCAGACGAACTAGGAGCATTGAACATCGATCTGGCACTTAAGTCATCCAAGGTGCGCAAAACCATTTGCAGCAATGTTGATGCTGACTGCTTGCCGAGTATATTGGACAATGGAGATGAGCCTTTCTTGTTGGCACAGGATGAACAAAGATTGACAACTGAAGATTCAGTCAACCTATATCAAGAAAATAATTTGTAACTTTGCAATACATAGAGACCAAGTAGGTGTATTGCCGCGACCTATCCAACAGCGAAACAACAATACAAACTCTTTTTACAAATGGCCTGTGTATCCTATTGCGACACATCCTTGCTTGACCACAATCTGGTCAACTGCAACGAATATAAACTCGGCGGAGTTTCCGCCATCATCATTGGTGCTTGCGGCACTGAGCTTGTTGATCCTTCAGATGATGTTGAGATTGATGCTCTACTTTCCGCAGGCACAGCTAAGCTAATCAGCGATGTTCGCTTCGCGCTTCCTGCTGGCTCACCTATCACTGTTGATTCACCAATTGGTTGCGGTACTGCAATCCGTATCAATGAAGATCGCACAGCGACTCTTTACGATGCCAACGTGACTGACGAGAACAATGCATTCTACAATGAATTAAACAATCGTAGAATTGCTTGGATCCTTGCTTACATGTGCGACTCGGGTAAAGTGCTTTACATCACTGCTCCTGTTGGAATCACAACATCTGCAAGCTTCATCTTGCCAGAGCAAAACAATGAATTGCAGCGTTATGAGGGAACTTTCTCTTGGAGAAACAAAGACATTCCTTTTCAATATGATGCACCTCCAGGTGTCTTCGCTTAATGACTGAGGCAACAACAGCTACTACTACTCAGAGCATCACTCCTTCAACAGGGGTGGTGCTTCTTGCATTCGGCAAAATCCAATACTATTGGGCCGCTTTCAATCTTGCATTCAGCATAAGGAAGCACAGCCCGAATGTTAGTATCACAGTGCTGTTTGATGATCCGATTAAGGCACTAAGCAATTGCCCCGAGTTGATGCAGTATGTCAATCACATTGGGCACATTGCAGCCGATGATATTACCACCAACAAGAAGCTTGATCCAGGCAAGGTGAAAGTGAATTTATATAAGTACTTGCCATACGATTGCAACCTCTACCTTGATGTGGATGCGATTGCACTCAAAGACATTCAGCCGATGATTGACGAACTAAGTCAGTCGGGCAAAGATTACATAAGCCATTGCGTGGGCTACCACACCATTGCCAAGGGGCGCGACTTCAAGGAGATGCAATGGGCATACGCAGATAAGATGTGGTCGCACTTCAACTTGCTCGAGTCTTATGTGATGCCTGCCATCAACAGCTCAATGCAGTGGATTGTTAAGGGCTCACAGACGGAGTCAATATATCGCACTGCAAAAGACTTATACTACAACCATCCGATGGAGGTAAAAGACTTGCGCATGAAGTGGGGCGGCGGACAGCCAGATGAATTGTACATGAATGTCGCACTTGCGATACATGGCATTGATCCTGCGCTCAAGCACTATGACAAAGTGAAAGGCAGCGAGGGTGGCATGATTCACTTCTCGATGCAGAGGGGCTTGAACTTCCAAGAGATCACAGACAACTACTACTTGCAAAGCTACTACGGCGGCGCAGGCTTCACACCAAGATTCTACATCGACTGGCTTGACAGGATGCTAACAGCGGACTTCAAGGCAATCGGCA
>JALHTP010000328.1 GCA_022865725.1 Methyloceanibacter sp.
GGGCGTGTTGCGCATGACATAGCGCTCGGTGGTGATGTCGAAATCGAAGTCCTTGAGGCGCTGTTGATACTGCGCGGGATCGACCATGCGGATGCTGGCGTCGATGCCGAGCAGCTTGAGATTCTTCACGTAAGGCGACGTGAGCCGCTCGAAGGACTGCTCGAAGGACAGGATCTCGAGCTTGAGGGGCTCACCCTTGGCATTGACGCGGACGCCGTTCTTGACCGTCCAGCCGGCCTCGTCGAGAAGCCTGCCGGCCTGTAAAAGGAGACTGCGGTCCTGGCCCGAGCCGTCGCTCTGGGCGGGAAGATAGGCTGGTCCCAGCGCCTCTTCCGGGACGGGCACGCCGAGGCCCGCGAGCAGCGCGCGCTCCGCCGCAGACGGTTCGCCGACGGCCTTCATCGGCGAGTTCTCGAAGTAGCTCTGGGTGCGGGTATAGAGCCCGTAGAAGACGTTGCGATTGGTCCATTCGAAATCGAAGGCAAGGTCGAGCGCCTTGCGCACGCGCGGGTCTCGCAACGGCTCCCGCCGCGTGTTGAGGAAGAAACCTTGCGTGCCGGACGGCGTCTCGTCGGGAAGCACCTCCTTCTTGACCCGCCCGGCGCGGATCGCCGGGAAGTCGTATTCGGTCGCCCAGACTTTCGAGGTGAACTCCTCACGGAAGTCGTAAGTGCCGGCCTTGAACGCCTCCATGCCCGCGGTGCGGTCGCGGAAATATTCGAAGCGGATCTTGTCGAAGTTGAAGCGCCCGCGATTGACCGGGAGATCCTTCGCCCAATAATCCGGATTGCGCCGGTAGACGATGGTGCGTCCCTGCGCGATCTTGTCGACGAGATAGGGCCCTGAGCCGAGCGGCGGGTCGAGCGTGGTCTCATCGAAGGGACGGCCCGCATAATAGGCCTTGGAGAAGATCGGCAGCGCGGCAACGGTAAGCGGCAGGTCGCGGACGAGATCGCCGGTGAAACTGTAGCGGACCGTGGCGGGATTGATCGCTTCGGCCGCGACCACGTCTTGCAGCGTCTGATGGAAGATCGGATGGCCTTTGGTCTTGAGCGTGTCGAACGAGAAGACCACGTCCTCCGCGGTCAGCTTGGTCCCGTCGGCGAACCGCGCCTCGGGCCGCAAATGGAAAATGACCGACTTGCCATCAGGGGCGATTTCGGCGCTCTCCGCCACCAGCCCGTAGACCGCGTCGGGCTCGTCAGCCGCCGGTGTCATCAGCGAGTCGAACAGGAGCTCGAGCCCCTGCGCCGCGTCGCCCTTGAGAATGTAGTTGTTGAGGCTGTTGAAGGTCGTCACCCCACCCCAGCCGACCAGCGAGAAGGTGCCGCCCTTGGGCGCGCCGGGATTGGCATAGGCGAAATGGTCGAAGGTGGCAGGGTAGGCGAGGTCGCCGAAGGAAGAGAGTCCGTGCCGGCTTTCAGCTTCGGCAGCCGGCGGCAGGAGCAGCGCAAGGACGAGAGTTGCCCCGCAACCGATCGAATACCATGGCCGCCGGCCGCGCATCATCAGAGTTTCGACGGTCCCGGTAGCTTGTCGGACAGGGCCTGGTCGAACCACCAGACCTGGAGGAAGCCGGGCGTCAGCCCCGGCAGCACCTTGGGCTGGCCGTAGCGGTCCCAATAGGCGATGCGCACATGCGGCGAATACCATTGCGGCACCACGAACTCGCTCCATTGCAGCGTGCGGTCGAGTGCTTGCGTGGCGGCGACAAGCTCGGCGCGATTCTTGGCGAAGATGACGTGATCGATAAGCTTGTCGATGGCCGGGCTCTTCACGCCGATCAGGTTCTGGCTGCCCTCCCGGCCGGCGGCCTCGGTGCCCCAGAAGTCGCGCTGCTCGTTGCCGGGCGAATCCGACTGGGCGAAATTGCCCACCACGATGTCATAGTCGAACACGTTCAGCCGCCGCGTATATTGCGCGGAGTCCACCATGCGGATCGTGCCTTTGACGCCGAGCCGTTCGAGATTCTGCAAGAAGGGCTGCACGATCCGCTCGAACAGCGGCGAGTTGAGCAGGAACTCGACCTTCATGGTCTGGCCCGTCTTGGTGTTGCTCAAGACGCCGTTCTTGATCTCCCACCCCGCCTCTTTGAGGAGCGCGACGGCTTTGCGCAGATTGCCGCGCATGTCGTCCGGCGTGGCGTTGACGGGATTGCGATGGGGCGTGGTGAAGACCTCTGGCGGCACCGCGTCCTTCACCTCGTTCAGGATCTCGAGCTCGCGTCCCTCGGGCGGCGCCGGCGGGGCGGCGAGCTCGCTGCCCTGGAAGTAGCTGCCGACCCGCGCATATTGGCCGAAGAACAAATTCTTGTTGGCCCATTCGAAGTCGAAAGCGAGATTGAAGGCCTGCCGCACGCGGCGGTCCTCGAATTGCGGGCGCCGCAAATTGAGGACGAAGCACTGCATGGGCTGCGTCCGCTTGACCGCGACCTCCTGGCGCTTGATGAAACCGTTGCGCACGGCGCTGAAATCGTAGGCCGTGGCCCAGTTCTTCGCGCTCGTCTCCTGCCAGTAGTCGAGGTTGCCCGCCTTGAAGCTCTCGAAGGCGACCGTCTCATCCCGGTAATATTCGAAGCGGATCGCGTCGTAGTTCCACTGGCCCACATTCACGGCCAGGTCGTTGCCCCAATAATCCTTGACCCGCTCGTAAACGATCGAGCGGCCGGGCTTGACCTCCTTGATGCGGTAAGGGCCTGAGCCGAGCGGCGGCTCGAGAGTCGTCTTCATCGGGTCGCGCGGATTGCCGCTTGCGTCGGTCCCCGTCCAGTAATGCTTGGGCAGGACGGTGAGCTGTCCCATGATCATGGGCAGCTCGCGATTGTTCTTCACGTCGAAATAGAAGGTGACCTCGTTCGCGGAGGTGGCTTCGGCGCGCGTCACGTTCTTGTAGTAGAGGCCCATGCGCGGGTTGGCGGCTTTATTCACCTCGAGACTGTAGATGACGTCGTCCGGCGTGATCTTCTTGCCGTCATGCCAGCGCGCCTCGTCGCGGAGCTTGAAAGTGACCGAGGAGTAGTCGGGAGGATAGGACGCCCATTCGGCGATGAGCCCATAAGAGGTGGACGGCTCGTCGAGGCTGTCGGACATCAGGTTCTCGTAGACGAGCGCGAGCCCTCCCGCCGCCTCGCCTTTGTAGAGCACCGGGTTCAGGCTGTCGAAGCTGCCGATATCGGCCATGCGCACGAGGCCGCCTTTCGGCGCCTCGGGATTCACATAGTCGAAATGGGTGAAATCGGCCGGGTATTTCGGCGCGCCGATCAGCGAAAGCGCGTGATGGCGGGCGGGAGCGTCCTCGGCCCCGGCAGGGCAGGAGAGGA
>JALHTP010000329.1 GCA_022865725.1 Methyloceanibacter sp.
CCGCGAGCACGTCACCATCCATCCCGGGACCGCAAGCGGACACATGGCGACCAAGGTGGGCGCCAACTGCTTCTTGATGATCGGGTGCCACATCGCTCACGACTGCGAGCTCGGCGACAACGTCACGCTCGTGAACGGGGCCACGCTCGGCGGTCATGTCAGCATCGGCGAGGGCGCCATCATCGGCGGGCTCTCCGCCGTGCATCAATATGTGCGGATCGGCGCCTACGCCTTTATCGGGGGGATGACCGGCATTACCGCCGATGTCATCCCGTTCGGCATGGCCATCGGCAACCGCGCCAGTCTCTGCGGCCTCAACATTGTCGGGTTGAGGCGCAAGGGGTTCCCGCGCGAGCAAATCCATGAGCTGCGCCAAGCCTATCGCATGCTGTTTGCAAGCGAGGGCACGCTGAAGGAGCGGATCGAGGACGTGGAGACCATGTTCGACAAGAATCCACTCGTGAAGCAGATCATCGACTTCATCAAGACCCAATCGGAGCGCTCGTTCTGCGTACCCAACAATGCCGCAACGCCGAGCGAATGATAGCGACGCGCCGAAGCTGCGTAACGGCGGAAAGATCGCAGGCCCGCTCGGCATCATCGCCGGAGGCGGGTTGCTTCCTTGCGTGATCGCCGACGCGGCCGCCTCGCGTGGGATCGAGCTTCACATCGTCGGCATTCGCGGCGAGGCGCGCGAGGAGATCGAGCGGTTTCCTCATACCTGGATCAAATGGGGCGAGGTCGGCAAGCTCTTCGCCGCCCTTGACGACAGGGGATGCCGCGATCTCGTGATCATCGGGGGTGTGACGCGGCCCGACCCTACCAACATCAAGCTCGATCTTGGCGCCATCCGCAACCTGCCCTTCCTCGTCAGCCTCGGCATCGGCGGCGACGACCACGTGCTGTCGAGCATCGTCCGCTTCCTGGAGGGCAAGGGATACCGGGTACACGGCGCGGGCGACGTGGCGCCTGAGCTTCTGGCGGGAGTGGGGAGGCTCGGCGACAGGGCGCCTTCCGCCGAGGACAAGGCCGATATCGAGATTGCCTTCCGGGTGGTCAGCGCGCTCGGCCGCCTCGACGTCGGCCAAGCCGCCGTCGTGGCCAAGGGCTACGTCCTTGCCGTGGAAGCCGCGGAAGGGACCGACGCCATGCTCGTCCGCTGTGCCGAGCTGCGCGAGCTTGGCAGGATCCGCCGGCGCTCCCGCGCCGGTGTCCTCGTCAAGGCGCCCAAACCCGGCCAGGAAGACCGCATCGATCTGCCCACCATCGGACCGGAAACGGTGAAGAAGGCCGCGGCGGCAGGTCTTGCCGGCATTGCCGTGGCGGCTGGCCAAGTGCTGATGGCCGAACGGGCGGCGACCATCGGCGCCGCCAACCAGCACGGGCTGTTTCTCGTGGGTGAGATCCTTGCCGGGCGCGAGGGCCGCTAGAGCATGATCCGGAAAGCGCCCTAACGCGCGTCCATCGGCACATAGCCGCGCTCGGTCGCCCCGGTATAGAGCTGGCGCGGCCTGCCGATGCGCTGGCTCGGATCCGCGATCATCTCTTTCCACTGGGCGATCCAGCCGACCGTGCGCGCAATGGCGAACAGCACGGTGAACATGTCGGTCGGGAAGCCGAGCGCCTTCAGCGTGATGCCGGAGTAGAAGTCGATATTGGGATAGAGCTTCTTTTGGACGAAAAAGTCGTCGGAGAGCGCGATCCGCTCCAGCTCGAGCGCGACTTTCAGGATCGGATCGTTGCCCTGCCCCACCGCCTCGAGCACCTCGTGGCAGGTCTTCTGCATGATCTTCGCCCTGGGATCGTAATTCTTGTAGACCCTGTGGCCGAAGCCCATCAGCCGG
>JALHTP010000330.1 GCA_022865725.1 Methyloceanibacter sp.
CCTCATGGGCGAAGCCGGACAGATCGAAAGTGCCGCCGAGCTCGCGATTGATGCGGACCAGCAGATTGAGGTTGAAGGCGGCGGTGACGCCGCGCCGGTCGTTATAGGCGGGAATGAGGATCGAGGCGGGCTTCTTGAGATCGACGCCGACCAGGAAGGCGCTGCCCTCACCCAGCAGCCGCGCGGCATTGGCAAGGAAGGCGGCAGCCTCCGCATGCGTCAAATTGCCGATGGTCGAGCCGGAGAAGAAGCCGAGCCTCCGCTTGCGCCGCGCCAGCGGAGGCAGCGCGCGCACATTGGTGAAGTCGGCGATGAGCGGCAGGATGGTGAGCCCATCATGCTGCCGCGACAGCCACGCCGCCGCCTCTGTCAGGCTCTCGGCGGCGATGTCGATCGGGATATAGGCCGGGACGTGCCCGAGCGCGCCAAGAAGCAGGCTCGTCTTGCGGCTCGACCCCGATCCGAACTCGACCAGAATGCGCCCCGAGCCGACCAGCGCCGCGATCTCGGCGCGATGGGCTTCGAGCAGCGCGGTCTCGACCCGCGTCGGGTAATATTCCGGGAGCTTGGTGATTTCCTCGAAGAGTTCCGAGCCGCGCGCATCGTAGAAGAAACGGCAGGGGATGCTGCGTGGCGTGCGCGCCAGGCCCGCCAGCACGTGTTCCGCGAACGCGTTGGGCGCCGACGCCTCTTGCGCGCGCAAACTTTGCGACGGCGTGGCCAAGTATCCCGGGACTTGAAGCGAGATGTCGCTCTCCATCACGCGCCTCGCTCACGCATTTTGCGCAAGCCGCAGGCCGGTGAACTGCCAGCGCTGATGCGGGTAGAAGAAATTGCGATAGGTCCGCCGCACATGGCGCTCCGGCGTCACGCAAGAGCCGCCTCTGAGCACGAACTGATTGCACATGAACTTGCCGTTATACTCGCCCACGGCCCCAGGCGCGGCCTTGAAGCCCGGATAAGGGAGGTACGCGCTTCCCGTCCATTCCCACACATCGCCGAACATCTGCTGGAGGCGCGCGCCCGGCCCCGCCGAAACGGGACGCATGTGACCAGCCCCGAGCGTACGGCCCTCGACTGGGATGCTCGCCGCCGCCGCCTCCCATTCGAACTCCGAAGGAAGCCGGCATCCCGCCCAGCGGGCAAAGGCGTCGGCCTCGTAATAACTGACATGGGTGACGGGCGCGGCGGGATCGACCGGGCGGAAGCCGGCGAGGCTCATCTGCATGAATCCGCCTTCGGCCTTCTCGAAATAGAGCGGCCCCTGCCAATCCTGGCTTTTGACCGTGTTCCAGCCATCCGCGAGCCAGAGCGTCGGCGTCGCATAGCCGCCATCCTCGATGAACGCGATCCATTCGGCGTTGGTGACGCACCTTCTGGCGAGCTTGAAGGGATGAATCAGCGCTTCGTGGCGCGGGCCCTCATTGTCGTAAGCGAAGCCTTCTCCATCATGCCCCACCTCGAAGATGCCGCCGTCGAAAGACATCCATTCGAGCGGCGCCATATCTCCCGCAACGACGCCTGGACCGGACTCGCGGTAGGCGGGCTTGAGCGGCTGAGCTGCAAACAGGCTCAGAATGTCGGTAAGCAGGAGCTCCTGGTGCTGCTGCTCGTGATTGATGCCGAGCTCGATAAGCTCTTCAGCCTCAGGGGCTACGCCTTCCTCGAACAGTCGGTCGAGCGCCGCATCGACGAAGACGCGGTAAGCGCGCACCTCCGCAACTGACGGCCGCGTCAGCAGCCCGCGCTTCGGCCGCGGATGACGCGCGCCAACGCTCTCATAGTAGGAGTTGAAGCAATATTCGAAGCGCTCGTCGAAGACGCGGTAGCCGGCGAGGAAGCGCTTCAGCAGGAAGGCCTCGAAGAACCAGGTGGTGTGCGCCAGATGCCACTTGGTGGGGCTCGCATCGTCCATCGCCTGGACGACCTGGTCCTCATCGCTCAATGGCGCCGCCAGCGCGGTCGAGAGCGCGCGGGTTTCGAACAACCGGTCGCGCAAGGAAGCTGATTCGGTCTGCGGCTTGGTGTCGGCAAGGACCAGATTATGGAGGTTCATCTTCAGCTCCCTCGGCTCGGGCTTCGCCTCTCGAAGAAAAGCCCGGATCCGCCGAGCCGACGCGTCGCCAACCACCGAACGCGAGATTTAGCAGCTTGTTCCAACAGGCGGAATGGTTAAGCATGCACAAACATGTGAGGGAGATTTGATTTTCGCCGGAGTCTTCGATTGCAGGATAATCGCGCCAGGAGCGACGACACCGTCATAGCGTTCGACCGGCGCCAGTCGCCGGTCGCTGCCGAGTTGCAAAGGGGCGTCTGCCGGCGCTTCCGCGCCGAGGGCCTGTCGGTCGTCACCGAGCTTTCGCTTGCCAATGGCCGGCGCGCCGACGTGGTGGCGCTGTCTTCCGGCGGCGACGTCGTGATTGTCGAGATCAAATCCTGCCTGCTCGACTATCAGAGCGACGGGAAGTGGCAGGACTATCTTCCCTTTTGCGACCGCCTGTATTTCGCCGTGGCGGCCGACTTCCCCTGCGAGGTGATCCCGGTGCCCGCGGGGCTCATTCTTGCCGACCGCTACGGCGCCGAGCTGGTTCGGGAACCCGCCGAGGAGCGCCTGACGGCGCCGCGCCGCAAGGCCATGATGCTGTGCTTTGCCCGCGCCGCGGCACTCAGGCTCCAGCTTCACCTCGATCCGTCCTGCGGCTTCGAGCTTTAGCAGCCTTACTTCGGCGCGCGCTTGGCGAGGATGCGCTGCAACGTGCGCCGATGCATGTTGAGCCTCCGCGCCGTCTCCGAGACATTGCGATTGCAGAGCTCGTAGACCCGCTGAATGTGCTCCCAGCGCACGCGATCTGCCGACATCGGGTTCTCCGGCGGCGGCGCCTTGGCGGTCGTGGTTGAGGAGATCAGCGCGTTATAGACGTCGTCCGCATCGGCCGGCTTGGCGAGATAGTCGACCGCGCCGAGCTTCACCGCGGTGACGGCCGTGGCGATATTGCCGTAGCCGGTCAGCACCACGGCGCGCGCCTCGGGGCGCACTTCCTTCAGCGCGGCGATGACGTCGATGCCGTTGCCGTCGTCGAGACGCATATCCACCACGGCGAAAGCGGGGGGACGGCGCCTGAGCGACGACAGCCCATCCTCCACCGAGGCGGCCGCCTCGACGTCGAAGCCGCGCGTCTCCATGGCGCGGGCGAGCCGCGCTAGGAAGGCGCGATCGTCATCGACGATCAGGAGGGTGTTGTCCTCAAGCACTGGAAAATCTGTCTGCGGCATGGGCGAGAATTGTTGAGCTTCCATGTAAGGGCTCTCCTGATGGCTTAAGCCCAGTCCCCAGGGGCGTAAGCTCCAACACCATAGAGGATTCTGGATTGTTCCTAATGGCTCTGCGACGAGATGTTATAGAGCTAAGGGCTTTAACCCCCTTCGGCAAGGCTAGGGGCGGCTCATGGCGGGAAGCAAGGCGCAATCTCGCCAAATAACCAAGGATGTTGGTTAGGAGCCGTGGCTCTCTAGGCGACCGGCTCAGGTTTGAAGG
>JALHTP010000038.1 GCA_022865725.1 Methyloceanibacter sp.
CGGCCAAGATCGAGATAATAGACGATCCAATAGAGGAGCGAGGTCATGGTGCGATAACGACGGTGCATGGCTTTCGGTTGCACTTGCTTTCCGGCATTTTCGCGACGGCTTCGCGGCGGCTATCAGGATTTCCGCGCTTCCTCGATGTACAGGGAGCGGAAGGCTTGAGCCATCGGGCCTGGGCGACCGTTGCCGATCGCCACCCCGTCGATCTCCACCACCGGAAGCACGAAGGCCGAGGCCGCGGTCATGAAAGCCTCGCGCGCGGCGAGCGCCTCGGCGACGCTGAACGGGCGCTCCTCCAGATTCAAACCCTCCAGCGCGGCGAGCCTAAGCACCGCGCGGCGCGTCACGCCGGGCAGGATATGCGGCCCGAGCGGCTGGGTGCGGATCACGCCCTCTGCATCCAGGATGAAGGCCGAGGACGAGGTCCCTTCGGTCACGCGGCCCTCCTCGACCATCCAGGCCTCGTAAGCGCCTCTGGCCTTGGCTTCCTGCTTGCCCATGGCCTGAGCCAGCATCGAGGTCGATTTGATGTCGCGCCGTTTCCAGCGAAGGTCGGGGATGGTGACGACCTTGACCCCTGTCGCGGCATAAGGATTGGCGATCAGGGGCCGGCTTTGGGTGAAGGCGACGACGCTCGGCGCGGTCTTCTCCGGATAGGCGAAGTCGCGGTCGGCGCTCCCGCGCGTGATCTGAAGATAGACGATGCCTTCCTCGACGCCGTTCCGCGCGATCAGCTCCGCATGCAGAGCGCGCAAATCGTCATGGCTCAGGGGAGGGGCAAGGCCGATTTCCTTGAGCGAGCGGTCGAGGCGGGCAAGGTGGGGCTCGAAATCGACCAGCCGCCGGTCGAGCACCGCCGTCACCTCATAGACACCGTCGCCGAAGAGAAAGGCGCGGTCGAAGACCGAGACCTTGGCCTCTTCCTCGGGCACATAGAGGCCGTTCACATAGACGATGCGGGACATGGGTTGGGAAGGGTTAAGCGTTGAAAGACTTGCCTAGCGCCGGCTTGAGCCGAACGCAAGCTACGAGACCGGAAGCCGACGCCGCTGGTCGCTTTTCCAAGGCGAGGGCTTGGGGCATACTCGATTCTCTGGAGAGGCGCTTGGCCCGGAGAACGAGGCCGGCAAAGGGGGGGACGGAGATGACTTCAGCGAATTTGTTGATCGTTCTTATTGTCGGGACCGTGGTCGGCGCCCTTACGGGACTCGGGCTTGGCAGCTTCTTTGGCAACCAATTATATCTGGCAATCCTCGCCGGCTTTCTCGGTACGATCATCGGCGGCCTTGCGCGCAACTTCATCATGGCCCGCCGATCGGGAGCGGGGTCTGACTCGCGCACGCCGATGCTCGTGATCGTCTATTCCGCCATTGCCTCGCTTGCCGGCAGTTCGGCCGCCATGGAGGTCGCACAGCAAAGCGAAGTGTCCGCATCGGTCTGGATCGGCACCCTGGCCGGGCTGTTTTCAGCAATCCTGATGGCGTTGCTGATGATCACCTACCACACCAATCCCGGAGAGGCGCCTAAGCTTCGCCCATCGCGGCACTAGCGCCGCGAGCCTCTAAGGGGAGGGGGCCTCGACGCTGAGGCCCGCCTCCTCGATCAAAGCGAGATCGTCGTCGGCGTCGTTATTGGCCGTGGTGAGCAGCCTGTCGCCATAGAAGATCGAGTTGGCGCCGGCGAGGAAGCACAGGATCTGCGCCTCCTTCGACAGCGCCCGCCGTCCTGCGGATAGCCTGACGCGCGAGAGCGGCATCATCACCCGCGCCGCGGCCACCATGCGCACGAGATCGAGCGGATCGACCGGCGTCCGATCCTGAAGCGGCGTGCCGGCCACCGCGGCAAGCGCGTTGATCGGCACGCTTTCCGGATGCGGGTCGAGATTGGCGAGCGTTTCGAGCAGCCTCGCCCGATCCTCGACGCTCTCGCCCAAGCCGATAATGCCGCCGCAGCAGACCTGGACCCCCGACTTGCGGACCCGCGCCAGCGTGTCGAGCCGGTCCTGATAGGTCCGCGTGGTGACGATCTCGCCATAGAACTCGGCCGAGGTATCGAGATTGTGGTTATAGGCGGTGAGACCCGCTTCGGCGAGGCGGTCGGCCTGGGCCTGGGTGAGCATGCCGAGCGTGACGCAAGCCTCCATGCCGAGCGCGCGCACGCCCTTCACCATGGCGAGCACGCTGTCGAAGGCGTCCCCGTCCTTCACCTCGCGCCAGGCCGCGCCCATGCAGAAGCGGGTGGCGCCGGCATCCTTGGCGATGCTCGCTTTGTTGAGGACGTCGTCGACGTCGAGCAGCGTCTCGCGCTTGAGGCCGGTGGTTTTCGCGTAATGCGCCGATTGCGCGCAATATTTGCAGTCCTCGGGGCAGGCCCCGGTCTTGATCGACAACAGGCTTGCCAGCTGGACCCCGCCGTCGGCGTGGTAGCGCCGATGCACCTCGCGCGCCTCATCGACAAGGTCGAGAAGCGGCGCCGTCAGCAGGGCAAGGACCTCCTGGCTGGTCCAGTCATGGCGGATTTCCGGCGCTGAAACGGTCTCGCGCGGGGTCTCCGCCAGATGGGCCTTGCCGTTGATAGGATTCGCGGTTTTGAGGATTTCCGACACGGGCGATGCGTTGCGATTGCTGGAGGCTGGACCCTTCGCTAATACAGGATCATGGCGGCAAGCGAAAGCAGGTACGAGGCCTTTCTCGACAGCCGCGCCCGCGAGGGCTTGCGGCGGTCTTTGCTGGCGGTCGCGGCGCGCGACGCGCGGATCATCGGCGCCGAGGGGCGGTCTTACGTCAATTTCTCCAGCAACGATTACCTTGCACTTCGCTTCAACGAGGCCCTGATCGGCCGGGCGATGCAATGGGCCGAGATCTATGGCGTGGGCTCGGGCGCGTCGCGCCTCGTCACCGGCAATCTCGACCTGTTCGCGCCGATCGAGGCCAAAATCGCGCAGGTCAAGAAGAAGCAAGCCGCCCTCGTCATGGCATCGGGGTTCCAGACCAACGCCGCCGTGCTCCAGGCACTTTTTGACCGAAGCGTGCTCGGCGCCGAGCCGCTGGTCTTCGCCGACCGTCTCAATCATGCGAGCATGCATTTCGGCTGCCAGGCGGCGGGGGTGCGTCAGCTCCGCTACCATCATTGCGACGCCGCCCATCTCGGCGAGCTTCTGAGTCATTATCAAGGAGATGACCGGCCCCGCTTCATCCTGACCGAGAGCGTCTTTTCCATGGATGGCGATATCGCGCCGCTTGCAGAAATCGCGCTTCTTGCGCGCGAGCACGATGCCTGTCTGATCGTGGACGACGCGCATGCGACCGGGATTCTCGGGGAAGGGGGTTCCGGGCTTTCCGGTGCGGCCGACATTGTCATCGGTACCTTCTCCAAGGCGCTTGGCGGCTTCGGCGGTTATGTCGCTTCCACCGAGACCGTGCGCGAGTACCTGATCAATCGCTGCGGCGGCCTCATCTACTCGACGGCGCTGCCGCCGCCCGTGCTCGGCGCCATCGATGCAGCGCTCGATTCTGTTCCCGGCATGGACACCGAGCGCGCTTACGTCGCGAGCCTCGCGGAGCGCTTTCGCGCAGGCGCAAGCGCCATCGGGCTCGACACCGGCGCTTCGACCAGCCAGATCGTGCCGGTCATCCTCGGCTCGCCCGAAGCGGCAATAGCCATGAGCTACCGGCTCCGGCAGGCAGGCCTTTGGGCCAATTCGATCAGGCCGCCCACGGTTCCGCCCGGCACGGCGCGGCTCAGGCTGGCTTTCACCGCGGCGCATCAGGAGACTGACATCGATCGCCTTTTGGATGTGCTTGCCGGCGAGCACGCAGCCCCCCATGCGCGGGCGATGTGAGGCGGCGACATGCATTTCGTGCTCGTCCATGGCTGGGGCTTCCATGCCGGCATCTGGGCCGATTTCGCCAGCCATCTCGAGGGCGCCGAGGTCACGCTCGTCGATCTCGGCTTCGTTTCCGGCGGGCCCAAAGGCATGACGGACTGGCCTTCGGACGCTATAGCGGTCGGCCATTCGCTTGGTCTGTTGTGGCTGCTTGAGCGGGGGGAAGGCCGGTTCAGGGGCCTTGTCAGCGTGCAGGGCTTCGACTGCTTCTGCTGCCACATCGCTCCGGCGCGGATCGCGGCGCTGAAGCGAGGGCTGGAGCGCGATCCGCACGCAACCCTTCAGGCTTTCTGGGGGTCTTGCGGCGCGCCCGGCTTTGCCTTGCCGGAAGCGCTCAACGTAGCGCGTCTCGACGAAGGGCTCGATTGGCTGATGCATTGGGACGCGCGAAAAGCTAAACACGAGCTTGCCTGCCCCGTCCTTGCCCTGGCCGCAAACGACGACGCCATCGTTCCGGCATCGATGAGCCAGGCGATCTGGCGGGATGCCGGCATCGAATGGTCGCAAGACGGCGGCCATGCACTTCCCTTGAGGCACCCGCGATGGTGCGCGCATCATGTCCTTGAATTCGCCAATGCTCTCTCGTCGTAGCGCGGAGGTCGCGGCAAGCTTCGGCGCGCGGGCTGAGAGCTATGAGCGCCATGCCGGGCTCCAGCGCGCGGTGGCCGACCGGCTGGCGCGCCTCTTGCCGGAGCGCCAAAGCCCCCGCGTGCTGGAGCTCGGCTGCGGCACGGGCCTTTTCAGCCGCCATCTGATCGGGCGTTACCCCGACGGGAGCTTCGTCCTGACCGACGCGGCGCCGGCCATGATCGCCGAATGCCGGCGCAACGTCGCCTCCGGGGGAGACGCCCGCATCAGCTTCGAGGTGATGGATGCAGGCCAGGCGGGCGGCCACGCCGATCTCGACCTCATCGTCTCCAGCATGACGCTGCATTGGCTGGCCGACCCCGTCGGGAGCCTCGAACGCCTCAGCCGCCTTCTCGCCCCTGGCGGTGTCTTGCTCTATGCCACGCTTGGGCCCGAGAGCTTCGCCGAGTGGCGCGCCGTGCTGGCGCGCGAAAGCCTGCCGAGCGGGCTTGCCGAGATTGCGCCGCTTCCGGGGGTCGTCGAGGAGGAGCGCTTGACGCCCGATACGGACGCGCTCTCCTTTCTTCGCCGCATGAAGGCGGTCGGTGGCCTGACGCCCAAGGAGGGCTACGCGCCGCTGTCGGCCGGGGAGCTGCGCCGGGCCATCCACGCCGCCGACACGAGCTTCGGCGGACGCATCACCTGGCACATCGTCTATGGCCGCCTCGCCCGCTGACAGGGGAGACGTTGGCCAGCCCTACTTGGCGAGCGTGTCGAGGCCCTCGATGAGACCGGCATAGGCGCGGGTTAGCTCCTCATCGGTGATGCAATAAGGCGGCATGAGATAAAGCGTCGGGCCGAGCGGCCTGATATTGAGGCCGTGGGCGAGATACCAGTCGCGCAAACGGCGGCCCTCGGAGGACTGATAGCCGCCCGCTGCCTTCACGTCGAAAGCGAGGATCGAGCCGATCAGCCGAAGCCTCGCCACGTCGGGCCGCGTTGCAAGCTCGGCCAGCATCTCCCGGTGGCGCCGGTTGATGCGCGCGATCCGCTCAAGGGTCTTTTCCTCTTTGAACAGCGCCAGCGAGGCGAGCGCCACGGCGCAAGCCAGCGGATTGGCGGTGAAAGAATGACCGTGGGGAAGCGCGCGCTCGAAGCTCTCCCCCAGGAAGGCTTCGAAGATAGCCTCCCGCGCCACCGTCACGGCCATCGGCATGTAGCCTGCGGTCAGCCCCTTCGACAGGCAGACCAGATCAGGGACGACGTCCGCCTGCTCCATGGCGAACAGCGTTCCGGTCCGCCCGAAGCCCGTCGCCACCTCGTCGAAGATGATGAGAACGCCCGCGTCCCGCGCCGTCTTGACCAGGCGCTTGAGGAAGCTTGGCCTGCACAACCGCATGCCTCCGGCCCCTTGCAGCAAGGGCTCGATGATGAGCGCCGCGATCGCGTGACCCCGGTCCGTCAGCAGCGCCTCGAAGGCCGACAGCGCACCGGCTTCCCGCTCCTCCACCGCATCGTCGCCCGTGAAGGTGGCAGGGCAGGGGAGCACCGCGACCTTGCACATCAGGTCGCGGAACGAGCTGAACAATTGCGAGCCGCGCCCGAGCGACATGGCGCCGAGGGTGTCGCCGTGATAGCCGCCGTCGAAGGCGACCAGCATCCGCCGGCCCGTCTCTCCGCAATTGATCCAATATTGATAGGCGATCTTAAGCGCGACCTCGACGGAGGTGGAGCCGTCGTCGGAGAAGAACACCCGGGTGAGATCGCCGGGCAGCAAATTGGCAACGGCTTCGGCGAGATCGGCGGCGGGCTGGTGGGTGAAGCCCGCGAACATCACATGCTCGAACCTGGCCGCCTGCTCGGCAAGCGCCGCATTGAGCTTCGGATGCGCGTGCCCGTGGGTGCAGGTCCACCAGGAGGAGACGAGGTCGAGGATCTCGTTGCCGTCCGCGTCGAACAGCGACGCGGCCTTGGCGCCCGTAAGAACGATCGGCTCGCTCTCGGTCCCATGCTGGGTGAAGGGATGCCACACATGGCGGCGGTCGCGCGCCAGCACCTCCTCGGCTAGCGAGGCGCGTCCATGCGCGGGCGATTTGGGATCGTCGTTCATGCGCCGGTTCGGGCCAGCTTGGCGAGATCGAGCTCCGGCTCGATGGCTCTCAGCGCGGACGGCGTCACCTGATCGAGCCACGGGATCTCGGCGATGATCTCCACCTGGCCGTAGCGCTCGATCGCGGCGCGGTTATGCGGCGTCTCGGGTCCGTTCACCACGACGCCGGCAAGCGGCAGCCCGCGCCGCCCGATGGCTTCGAGCGACAGCAGCGTGTGGTTGATGGTGCCGAGCGTGGAGCGCGTGACCAGGACCACCGGCAGCTCGAGCTCGCGCGCAAGGTCGATGACGAAGGCGCTCTCGTTGAGCGGCACCATCAGTCCGCCCGCGCCCTCGACCACCAGCGGCCGGTCGCAAGCAGGCGGCACGAGCTTGGCCAAGTCGATGGCAATGCCGGCCCGGCGCGCCGCTTCATGCGGGGCGATCGGCTCGGGCAGCACATAGGCCTCGGGCAGAATGCGGTCGGCGCTGACCTCGGTCAGCCGGCGCACGATCTCAGAATCGGTTTCCGGATGATTGCCGGCCTGGACCGGTTTCCAGTAGCACGCGCCAAGACGCGCAACGAGCCAGGCCGAGACGACCGTCTTGCCGACATCGGTGTCGGTCCCGGTGACGAAGAAACCTTGCACCTTATTCTAACGCCCCCTATGGGGGTCCTCCCTGATGGCGGCGAGACTGTATAGAGCCCATAAGGTCGAGGCAAAGGGGAGTGGACGCAACCTCGCGTTTCGGGCGACATAGCTCGCCCATGCGTCCCATTTTCCTCGTCTCGCTCGTTGCGCTGCTTGCGTTTTGCCCCCTCCAGGCAGCCGAGGCCAAAACGCTGCGCATGGCCTATGACTCAGACCCGACCTCGCTCGATCCGCATGAGCAGCTCTCCGGCGCCACGCTGCAGCTCTCCCATCTCCTGTTCGACCCGCTGATCCGGTTCCGGCAGGATCTCACCATCGAGCCGCGGCTGGCCAAGAGCTATGAGAGGATCGACGCGCGCACCACACGCTTCCATCTGCGCGAGGGGGTGAAGTTCCAATCGGGCCGCACGCTCTCCGCCGAGGACGTGGTGTGGACCTTCAACCGGCTGAAGCAGAGCCCCGACTTCAAGGCTTTGTTTGAGCCCTTCGCCGAGGCGAAGGCCATCGACGATCTGACTGTCGATCTGATCACCAAGGGGCCGTACCCGCTGGTGCTCAACCTCGCCACCTACATCTTTCCCATGGACCGGGAGTTCTATTCCGGCACCGACGAGCGCGGGCGCCCCAAAGACGCCATCGTCAAGCACGGCGCGTCCTTCGCCTCGACGCATGCGAGCGGCACGGGACCCTTCGTCGTCACCGAGCGCGAGCAGGGGGTACGCCTTAAGCTGAAGCGCTTCGTCGATTACTGGGACAAAGCCTCGCCCGGCAATGTCGACGAGATCGTCTTCACCCCCATCAAGGAGCCGGCGACGCGGGTCGCGGCGCTGCTTGCCGGCGATGTCGATTTCATCGCGCCCGTGCCGCCGACCGATCTTGCCCGCATCAAGGCCGATCCTTGCTGCACCCTGATCACCATGCCGAGCACGCGGGTGCTCACTTTCGAGCTGAACCAAGACCGGGTTCCGGCCTTCAAGGACAAGCGCGTGCGGCTTGCCATGACTTATGCGCTGAACCGCGAGGGGATCGCCGAGAAGATCATGCGCGGGCTTGCCACCGCCGCCGGCGAGCTCAGCCCGCCGGGCTATGCCGGTTACGATCCGGCGCTCGTGCCGCGCTTCGACCTCGCCAAGGCGAAGGCGCTGATGCAGGAGGCAGGCTACGCCGACGGCTTCTCGGTGACGATGATGTCTCCCAACAACCGCTATATCGAGGACGCCCGCATCGCCGAGGCCGTCGCCGCCATGCTCGCCAAGATCAATATCAAGGTCGATTTGCAGACCATGCCCAAGGCGCAATATTGGCAGCGCTTCGACGAGCGCGCCGGTGACATCATGATGATCGGCTGGCAGTCCGACACCCAAGACTCGGCGAATTTCTACGAGTTCCTGACGATGACGCCCGACAATGCGACCGGCTACGGCCAGTACAATGCCGGCAATTATAGAAATCCGGAGGTCGATCGGCTGACGCTCCAGACTCAGACCATGACCGATCCAAAGGCGCGCGCCGAGGTGCTGCAAAAGATCGAGCGCATCCTCTATGACGACGCGGCGCTGCTGCCGCTGCACTGGCAGCACCTCTCCTGGGCGGCGCGCAAGAACATACGCATCGAGCCGATCGTCAATGTCATCGATATGCCCTATCTCGGTGATCTTGTGATCGAGTAGGTGGATTTGGGTCCGGCCAACTTTAGGCCGTCAGGAGGCGAATGCCATGCTGAAGAAGATCCTCATTGGTCTCACCGTGCTCGCCGCCCTGTTCCTCGTCGTCGTGGCGCTCCAGCCCTCCGAGTTCCAGGTCGAGCGGACCGCCACCATCGCGGCGCCGCAGGCGGATGTGTTCGCGCGCGCGAACGATCTGCATAAATGGGACGCCTGGTCGCCTTGGGCGAAGCTGGATCCGAACGCGAAGATTAGTTTCGAGGGCCCAGAGGCGGGGCAGGGCGCGGCGATGTCCTGGGCGGGCAACGACAAGGTCGGCGAAGGCAAGATGACCATTGCCGAGAGCCGGCCCAGCGATGAAGTCAAGCTCAAGGTCGATCTCGTCAAGCCGTTCGCGGGAACCAGCACCTCTCAATTCGCCTTCAAGCCCGAGGGCGACGGCACGTCCGTCACCTGGGCCATGTCGGCCCATCACAATTTCTTGGAGAAGGCCTTTTGCCTCGTGATGGGTGGCAAGAAGATGGTCGGCGACGATTTGGCGAAGGGCTTGGCGCAGTTGAAAGCGGTCGCCGAGGCTAAGGGCTAGGCTCGATCTTACTTCGCGCAATCACCGAAGTGGTCGCGCTGAACGCCTTCAGACTTGCGCACACAATCGTTGTCATAAGACTTTCCGTCGCAGCCGCACACCGGATGGAAGATCGCCTCGCACATAATTGGCTCCTCTTGGCAGGTCCCCGCTCCGTCGGCGACCTGGCATTCCCCGGCAGGGTGTTCGCACCACAGGCCCTTATCGCATTGGAGCGCCGCGATGCCGTCGCAGGTCTCGCCGAGCTTGGCCGCCTCTGAGGAGCCCGGCGGCAGGGCCGAAAGCAAGGCGAAGCCGGCCAGGAAAATGAGCGCACGCATGGATGCCCTCCTCATGCTGAGGCGTGGCGGCGAGCATAACATACTGCTACTATGAGAAAACTTGTCCGCTCGCCCGTAGGCGCGGGGTCCTGGATGAGCTCGACCATTGCTAGCGCAGCGATACTCCGGAAGCCGCCCACGCGGATCCGCGCCGTCATGATTATGGCCGGGGTCGGCATTCTCACCGGCCTCCTCTCCAGCCTTCCCTCTCCATTGCCGGATTTGCGCCTCGACGATCCGCAGATCCTCATCAACGCCGAGGGGATCCCGCTCCATGCCGGCATTGCCTTCGGGGCCGGGATGGCGATCATGCTCTGGCGTTGGGCCAATCGCGATCCTGGCAAATGCCTGCTTGCCATGGCGCTGATGCTGATGGGCTGGCTAGCTGCGGTCAACACGGCCAACGACGTGATGTCGACCGTCGTAGCCTCCGAGCTGTTCGGTACGGTCGAAGGCGCCAAGGCGAGCCGGGAGGTCGTGGGGTGGATCTTGGCGGGACTTGTCGGGGGTGGGATCGGATCCGGCCTCACGGCCTTTGGCGCCGGCATCGCGGCGCAATCCATCAGACGCCTCGAAGCCTGGGGCCTGATCGTCGGCGCCGGTACTCTGTTCGGGCTCCTGCTTTATCCCGCCGCAAGCCTGGATTTGATCGCGCTTCTCTTCGTGCCGTGGCAGGCTGCGGTCGCGGCCTGCCTGGCCTATGGCCTGACGCGCCCGGCTGCATGAGCGGTCCTTAAGAACACGGACTGCCGCAGAACAACCCCTCACAAATCTAGACTTTTCAACATGGCGGAAGGGGTTCAAGAGAGCAGGCGACAAGACGGCAAGCGGATTGTCGCATGCGCCTGCGGTCAACGTTACCGCGTGCCGATCCAGGCCGTCGGAACCCGGAGCTGCACGAAATGCGACCGCCCTGTGAGCTTGGCGCCCACGCCCGACGGCGCTGCCGAGCACGCGGGCGAGAAGCTCAAGGTCTTCGTTTCCTACTCCCGCAAAGACAAGGATTTCGTGCTGTGGTTCAGCGACGCCCTGCAGGCCCAGGACGTCAATGTCTTTCGCGACCTAGACGACATTCTTCCCACCGAGGAGTGGTGGCCGCGCATCGAGAAACTCATCGCGGCCGCGGACACTGTGGTCTTTGTGATCAGCCCGGACTCGGTCGGCTCGGAGATCTGCGCGCGCGAGATCGCCGTGTGCGAGAAATTGAACAAGCGAATCGCCCCGATCGTTCTGCGCGATGTTGCTGGGCATCTCCTGCCGGGCAGTCTGGCTAAGCTCAACCAAGTGTTCTTCACGGCTCGGCACGAATTCGACCAAGCGCTGGCGACGCTCGCGGGGGCCCTGCAACTCGACATCGGCTGGATCCGCGAGCATACGCGCATCGGCGAGCTGGCGATGCGGTGGGACAGCCGCGGCCGGACGGGCGGGATGCTCGAAGGCGAGGAGCTCAAGGAGGCGGAAGCTTGGCTCGCCCGACGGCCGAAGACGGCGCCGCCGCTCACCGAGCTGCAGCGCGCCTTCATCGAACGGAGCCGGCAGGCGGCGAGCGACCGCGCCAAGAGCGACAGCGACGTCATCCTCGGCTTGAACCTTTACGCGCAGAAAAACTACCCGGCCGCGCGCGATGCCTGGACCAGGGCGGCCAACCTGGGCAACCCGGCAGCCATGACCCATCTCGCGAAAATGCTGGGAGACGGCGTGGGCGGGGCGGCCAACCCGCAGGAGGCGCTGGGATTGTTCAGCAAGGCCGCAGCCCTCGGCGATCTCGAGGCCATGACCTTTCTTGGCTTCCTCCATGGAAAAGCACTGACGGCATTTTGGCGCTCCGGGCTGGACACGATGTCGAGCACGCTGGCCCAATTTGGAATCGACGTGAAAATGTCGCCGGGATTGTGGGAGCGCGGAGGGCCGAAAGCAATTCCGTGGGCAGCACGGTTCCTGGCGCCGAAGACTAAGAGTCCGTTTGAGAATGTCATGGGTGGCTGATGCGTCTGATGAGGAGGCTTCCCATGGCGATGAAGATCATGGCCTCGGAGACGTCGAGGCGCCGCTCGTAGTCGCGCACGAGGCGGCGAAAGCGGGTCATCCAACCGAAGCTTCGCTCGACGACCCAGCGGCGGGGCACAACCTTGAAGCCGGGCTCGCTGTCGAGGCGGCGAATGACCTCGATGACGAAGTCGAGATAGGCCGCCTTGTCGAGCAACTGGCGGCGGTCGTATGCGCCATCGGCGAAGAGATGCTTGACCCACGGCCAGCGCTTGCGGATGGCATCGAGGATCGGCTGCGCGCCGGCGCTGTCGGAGATGTCGGCGGTCGTCAGATTGACCATCAAGAGGCGGCCATCGGTGTCGACAGCAATGTGCCGCTTGCGGCCCACTACCTTCTTGGCCGCGCAATAGCCTCGCTCGGCGGCCAGCGGCGCCTTGACCGACTGGCTGTCGAGGACGCCGGCGCTCGGGCTCGCCTCGCGACCGGCCCGCTCGCGGTCGACCATCACCGCCAAGTCATGGATGGTGCGGAACAGAAGCAGCCGTACGAAGCGCCGGAACCACCAATACACCGTCTGCCACGGCGGAAAGTGCACCGGCAGCATCCGCCACTCGCAGCCCGAGCGCACCATATAGCGGATCGCGTTCACTACCTCCCGCAGATCCGTCGTGCGCTTGCGCCCGCGCTTGGCCGGTTGCGGCAGCAACCCCTCGATCGACGACCATTCCTCGTCGGTCAGGTCGCTCGGGTAACGCTTGGTCTTCTTCTCGATCCGGGCCATCCGGCCACGCGTCGCTTGGGTCCACATCCCAAGCTTGAATCACG
>JALHTP010000331.1 GCA_022865725.1 Methyloceanibacter sp.
CAGCGACGTGCCGCCGAAATAGAAAGGCACGCCGGCATAGGAGATGAGAATCTCCGGCAGCACGCAGACGGCGGCGAGGTAGATGGCGCCCACCACCGTGATGCGGGTGAGCACATAATCGATATATTCCGCCGTGCGCTCGCCGGGCCTGATGCCCGGCAGGAATCCGCCATACTTCTTCAGATTGTCGGCCGTGTCCTTCGGATTGAAAACGACGGCCGTGTAGAAGAAGGCGAAGAAGATGATCAGCGCTATATAGATGAAGATGTGCAGCGGCTGGCCGCGTCCGAGCATGGCGGTCATGGTGTTGAGCCATTCCGGCCCCTGCCCGGCCGAGAAATTCGCCACCGTGATCGGCAGCAACAGCAGCGACGAGGCGAAGATCGGCGGGATCACGCCGGCGCTGTTCAGCTTGAGCGGCAGATGCGAGGCATCGCCCTGGAACATGCGGTTGCCCACCTGCCGCTTCGGATATTGCACCAGAAGCCGCCGCTGCGCCCTCTCCATGAAGACGATGATCGCGATCACCACCACCGCCATGACGAGCAGCGCGATGATGAGCGGGGTGGAGAGCGCGCCCTGCCGGCCGAGTTCGAGCGTGCCGACCAGCGCATGCGGCAATTGCGCGACGATGCCGGCGAAGATGATGAGCGAGATGCCGTTGCCGACGCCGCGCGCCGTGATCTGCTCGCCGAGCCACATCAGGAACACGGTGCCGCCGACCAGCGTGATGCAGGTGGTGATGCGGAAGAAGAAGCCGGGATCGAGCACCACGTTGCCGGCGCCCTCGAGCCCGATGGCGATGCCGTAGCCCTGTAGCGCGGCGAGGAACACCGTGCCGTAGCGCGTATATTGGTTGATCTGCCGGCGGCCTTGCTCGCCTTCCTTCTTGAGCTGCTCCAGCTGCGGCGAGACCGTGGTGAGCAGCTGGATGATGATCGAGGCCGAGATATACGGCATGATGTTGAGCGCGAAGATCGCCATGCGCCCGACCGCGCCGCCCGAGAACATGTTGAACATGCCGAGAATGCCGGACTGGTTCTGCCGGAACACGTCGGCAAGCGCTTGCGGGTTGACCCCCGGGATCGGGATATAGGTGCCGAGCCGGTAGATCAGCAGCGCGCCGAGCGTGAACCAGATGCGCTTCTTGAGCTCGTCGGCCTTGGCGAAGGCCGCGAAATTGAGGTTGGAGACGAGCTGTTCTGCGGCGGAGACCATCGAGGCGCTCTCTTCCCTTATCGAGGACCGTTAGGCGGCAAAGGGCCGCCTCACCTCACTCGGACTTGTCCTTCTTGGCCGGCTTGGCCTTGGGCGGCTTGGCCTCGGCCTGATCCTGCTTCGGCGTCTTGGGCGGCTTGGGCGCGTTGGCCTCGGCCGCAGCGTCGGCAGGCGCTCCGCCTTCAGCGTCAGGCGCCTGCTCGCCCTTGGCCTTGCCCTTGGACTTTCCCGACTTTGCCTCGGTCAGGGCCGCAAGCGCCTCGCGCTTGTCAGCCCGGCGCTTGGACCTGATGGCGTCGATGGGCGGAGCTACCCGCCCGGTGATGGATTGCAGACTGACCGTGCCGCCTTTGGCCTCCACGGCCTTGATCGCGCTCGCGGAGGCGCCGGTGACCTCGAAGGCGAGCTTGGCCGTGATCTCGCCATGGCCGAGCAGGCGTACGCCGTCCTTGGCGCGCCGGATCAGGCCCGCATCCTTCAGC
>JALHTP010000332.1 GCA_022865725.1 Methyloceanibacter sp.
ATCCACTGTCATTGCCCGGCTTGACCGGGCAATCCAGCAAACCCTGAGGAGCGAAATTGCGAACTCCAGTACCTACTGGATGCCCGCCTACGCGGGCATGACGAGACGAACCGCCGCGCTCGCACAAGCCGTCATGCGTGACTATATGTAACGTGTGATTTCAACCAACGAGAAAAGGATGGTCACGGACCAATGAATGAAGCAGACAGCGTCGATTTCGACGACGCCAATTCGCCAGCCGCATGGTTTGTAACCGAGGCCGCCGGCTTCATGGGCGCGCCGGGCAGAAGCGGCCGGCTCATCAGCCGCGTCGCTGAACGGATGCGGCGCAGAACGCGACCCGAGCAGCTCATCTCCAACAGCATATTCGGACTGTTTCGCCACGGCGCCACCGCGGCGATCTATCTTGGCCTGGCCTACGCCGCCAAGCTGCTGTTCGGCATTTCCATCGCCTTCAACGCCATGAAGTGAGCGGCGCGGCCGACAAGGCGCGCGCGGGGCGCCTTCGTCATGCGCTCTTTGTGCTGGCGCTGGTTTCGTCCATCGACCTATCCTATCGAAATTCGCGGTCGAGGGCGGCGAGCCGTCCAGCCAAAACACGAACTGCTGAGAAGGCTGCTGCTCCCGGTCAATTCCTTCCAAATTTCGCTAGCACGACGGAAGGCCAACCCAATCGGTGGGGGGATCCATGGACGATTTGGGCACGATCTTCAGCCTCAATAATTGGCCCGGTCATCTCTCTTACGTGCTGATTGCGATTTCCTATTGGCTGACCGACATGTTTCGGTTGCGGGCGGTGGCCGTGGTCGGACTGTCGCTCGAAATCCTCTATTTTTGGCTGTCAGGCGGCGATCTGCGCGCCGGCATCGGCTGGGACCTGGTCTTCATCGCCATCAACGCCTACCAGATCTCTCGGCTCGTGCAGGAGCGCCTATCGCTCCGCCTGCCCGAGGCCGATCGCGAGCTGCTCCGCAGTGTCCTCACCGGCCTCGACGATGCACAGATTGCGCGGCTGCTCGTCCCCGGCGTGTTCAACGATATCGCCAAGGGCACGATTCTGGCCGAGGAAAACAAGCCGCTCGACAGACTGTTCTTCATTTGCGCGGGCCATGTGAGGGTCACCATCGGTGGCCGGGAGGTCTCGCACTTGGAGAAGGGCAACTTCGTCGGCGAAGTCGCCTTCCTGACCGAGAAGCCGGCCACGGCGACCGTGGTTGCCGAGGACAGCGTGCGGGCGCTCGTCTTCGACCGAGCCGAGCTCAGCCGGTTCTTCGGCAATGAAGCGGAAGTCGCGGGCCTGATCTATCAGCTTCTGGGGCGCGAGCTCGCCAACAAGATCAAGGTCAGCAACACCCTGATTTCCGAGGCCGCGGTTTGACGTAACGTGGAGGGCATATGAGCCCTTGTAATTAGCGTTGCCGGCAATATTTATCAGGGGTGGGTCGCCTGTCCGATCCTTCACGGGGATAGCAATGGCGAAGTGGCTTCTGATCCTGGTCCTGCCTCTCGCGCTGGCAGGCTGCGTGACCGAGCAGAATTCTGCCCTACCCATGGCGCTCGCCCCGAGCGACACCGCGCCGGCCTCATGCCTCGGCTATGGCGACACGCCCACCTTTGGCGATTGCAAATCGCCGGCGGCGCTGTCCAGCACCCAAGAGACGAATTAGGCCCGGCGCCTCAGGCGCCGCGACCCTCATCCCAAGATACAAACGGCCTGCACCTCGCGTCCTCATGGACGAGGGATGCGCCAGTGTAATGCAGGCCAGAGGGGCGGGGATTAGTTTAGGCCAGTGACAGTCCACACACTCCTGCTTCCGTCATGGCCGGGCTTGTCCCGGCCATCCACGAATTGCACACTCCACCCATGCGCGGAGGTTGGGATCGATCAGCAAGATTGTGCGCAACCCCTAGCCCTTGCTCAACAGCGCCGCGCGCTCCTGCAGAAGCGCATCGAGTTTCGCCTGCTGATCGGCGATGCGGTTCGCGCTGCGCTCCTCATCGGCGGCGCCGGAATAGGCCGCCGCCTGCTCGACCAGCTGGCGGAGATTGTCCTCGACCAATTGGATGCGTCTGTCGATCTCCGCCAGTGCTGTCGCGTCTGCCATCAGGCCCGCCTCTTCCTGTCGCTTCGCCTCACACCGCGTCTTTGGCGGCCTTGACGGGGCGAACCTTGAGGCTCTTCCGCGCCGGTTTGGCCTTGAACACGGTCGGCTCTTTGGTGAACGGATTGATGCCCGCGCGCTCTTTGGTGGCCGGCTTCTTGATGACGATGAACTTGGCGAAGCCGGGAAGCAGGAAGGCGCCGGTCTTCTTCAGCTCTTTGTAGGCCACGGTCGCCAGCGACTCGATGACCGCCTTCACGTCTTTTTTCGCCAGCGAATGCTCATCGGCGATTTTCTGGATCAGCTCGGATTTCGACATCATGTGAGTGTTCTCCCCATAGTCTCGGGCCGCGGACCTGCCGCCCAAGTGCAAAGGCCTAGGTGTTCTGGAGGCTTGCTGCCCCCCATAGCACTCAACGCGTGGCCGATTCGGCCGAATTTGTCTGCAAAATAAGCCATTCGGCGCGTTTTTGCTCGAAAAAGCTGCTCCGGAGAGCCTGGGTCTTGGCGGAAAAGAAATGTTGAGGCATGCTGGTGCCAAGGCCGGGGCTGAGTGCAGCCAACCGGCCCCGAGGTTTGCGAACACAAGCGCCGCAGGAGAACCAGAATGGGCAGCGTGAATCCTCCCAAGAACCGGGACTACAGCGACAAGACTCGCATCGACCTGAAGCGATCCTACCAGGTCGCTTACTGGAAAGAGCGGTTCGGGGTCTCGGAGCAGGAATTGAGCGAAGCGGTGCTGGCCGCGGGCGGCTTGGCAAGAAAAGTGGAAGAGTACCTTAGGTCCAAGGACGCGCGCTGAACGGCCGGCTTGTCCCGGCCGTCCACCGAGGCGGTTCTCACGACTCATCCCGCACCGTTTCGGCCAGGCGGCGGAGCCTTAAGCCCAACTCCGATCGCAGAGCCTCGGCCGCGGGATCGCGCGCGTCGCGCTCGGCTTTCGCGGACGCCTTCACCGCCTCGGCCCAAGCGGCGAAGCGCCGGCAACAGCGAAACGGATCGCCGCGGCACCAGCGCCCCCGCCGGCACGACGCGTTGCCGCACAGCCGCCAGACCTGGAGCCTCTCGGCATAAACGCGATAGAAGTCCTCCGGCGTCAGCGCCTTCAATTCCGTCTCAAGATCGATCATCTCGTCAGTCCCTTTCCTTCTTCCGTCATGGCCGGGCTTGTCCCGGCCATCCACGTCTTCATTTGCTGCCCGAAATTCGTGGATGCCCGGCACTTCGGCCGGGCATGACGAGAAGAGTAGGCAAGCGTCATCCTTTCCGCGATGCGTGATGCATCCGGGCTATGGGGAAGGGGGGCGGCGCGCCGCAAAGCGCAGACCTATGGTGTCCGCGTTCCTTTTGGGAAACGCGGCGGGCGCCTTCCGGCGCGCCAACATGCGCTCAAGCAATGCGCTCAAGCAGGCCAGAGGCCGGTAGCGCACAGAGCCGGTCCCGGAAATCTGCACAGGACGATAAGTGGAGTTTCTGCCTGACAGCGGGCACGCTGTGCCCATCGAATCGGGAGAGACCATGAGCAGACGACCACGCCGGAACCACACACCGGGCTTCAAGGCAAAGGTGGGGCTTGCCGCCATCAAGGGCGATCGAACACTGGCGCAGCTTGCTGAGCAGTTCGATGTCCACCCCAATCAGATCACATCGTGGAAAGCGCAGCTTGAGGGCGGGGCTGCCGATGTTTTCGGTCCCGGCGACGGCAACTGAGCGGCACAGCCTGCCATCGACGTGAAGTCGCTGCACGCCAAGATCGGAGAGCTGACGCTAGAGAACGATTTTTTGGAAGAGTTTTGGTGACGTACTCCATAACTCACTCCGCGGCCTGCGCTTCCGCGCGCTTGACCTTGCCGCTCGGTCTCCGCTCCAGCACCCTGCTTCAGATACTGCCCCGTATAGCTCGCCGGGTTGGCGGCGACCCTCGGGTCAAGCCAGAGGGCAGGTCTCTTTTCCTCCGGCGTGCCGATGGCGACCACATGGCCACCAGCGCCGCCGCCCCCATTAGCCGGCGATTGGCGTGAGCTCGAACACGCGGCCGAACTTGGCCGCGGCCTCGACATCGCCGCAACGAAGCGCCAGGCGAACAGCATCCAATCTCCGCACGTCTTCCGGTGAGAGATAAGGTGACCACGCGGTGTCGTCCTCGATCAGGTCGACCGAGACTTCGGCGGCATATTTGCCTTCGTGAATGAGTTTGAGCTTTTTTCTCGTCATTGTCTTTTCCGCCGCCTGAAGTCGCCGCTCCATTTTCGCGGGTCTGGCCGATAAGCCGTCACGAGAACGGCCGGGCGCCGCTCGCCTGCCGGGATGGCCCACACGACGTGGATAGGTTCGGCATTGGGCTTCCAATTCGTCGTTACGCCTTTCCGATCATGGCGTTGTAGTCGGCGTGTGAGCCAATCCAAAACCAATGAAATCCTTCTTCGCCCTGAATTGCCAAGGCACGATAGCCTAGTCCAATTCGCACCGACCAATAGCGTCCGACCGGCTTGAAATTCAGCGAGGGGAGATGTGGATCGCTCTTCAGCAGCGCAAAACTCTTGTCGGCGCGCTTACGAACGTTCTCCGGCAGCCCTTCATACGCTTTCCAAAAGCGAGGGCTGGCGAAATGTTTCATAGTTCGCGGCTGCGGCCTTCCCGGTGCGCACGAAGCGCCTCTTCGGCGAGCCTATCCAGCTTGCCGGCCTCGACGTCCCGTTCGATCTGCTCGTCGAACGCCCGCTCTTGAAATTCCTCGAACCAGGCGCGGAATTTGGCGATCTGCTCGGGGGTGAGCTTCGTAACGGCCTTTTCGATCTCTTCCAGCGTTGTCATGGCGCCATCATAACATATGGGCTTGCAGAATTCACTCCGCGGCCTGGGTCTCGGCGGCGCGCTTCGCTTTGCTGCTCGGCCTCCGTTCCAGCACCTGCTTCAGATATTGCCCGGTATAGCTCTCTTTATTGGCGACGATCTCCTCCGGCGTGCCGATGGCCACCACATGGCCGCCGGCATTGCCGCCTTCCGGGCCGAGATCGACGATCCAGTCGGCGGTCTTGATCACTTCCAGATTATGCTCGATGACGACGACCGTGTTGCCCTGGTCCACCAGCTCGTGCAGCACTTCGAGCAGCTTGGCCACGTCGTGGAAATGCAAGCCGGTGGTCGGCTCGTCGAGAATATACAGCGTGCGCCCGGTGGCGCGGCGCGACAGCTCCTTCGACAGCTTGATTCTCTGCGCCTCGCCGCCTGACAGCGTGGTGGCCTGCTGGCCGACATGGATATAGCCGAGGCCGACGCGCTTCAGAGTTTCCAGCTTGTCGCGCACCGACGGCACCGCCTTGAACAATTCGGCGGCCTCCTCGACCGTCATGTCCAGCACGTCGGCGATCGACTTGCCCTTGAACTTGATCTCCAGCGTCTCGCGGTCGTAGCGCTTGCCCTTGCACACGTCGCAGGTGACGTAGATGTCGGGCAGAAAGTGCATCTCGATCTTGATGACGCCGTCGCCCTGGCAGGCCTCGCAGCGCCCGCCTTTGACGTTGAAGGAGAAGCGGCCGGGCTTGTAGCCGCGCGTCTTGGCCTCGGGCAGCTCGGCGAACCATTCGCGAATAGGGGTGAAGGCGCCGGTATAGGTGGCGGGGTTGGAGCGAGGCGTCCGCCCGATCGGCGACTGGTCGATGTCGATGACCTTGTCGAGATGCTCCAGCCCCTCGATCGCGTCGTGCTCGCCGGGGATCTCGCGCGCGCTGTTCAGCCTGCGGGCGACGGCGCGATACAGCGTCTCGACCAGGAAGGTGGATTTGCCGCCGCCCGAGACGCCGGTGACGGCGGTGAACAGTCCGAGCGGAATGTCGACGGTGATGCTCTTGAGATTGTTGGCGCGCGCGCCGATCACCGACAGCCGTCTGCCCCGTGTCGGTTTGCGCCGGGCTTTAGGCGAGGGGATCTGCCTGAAGCCGGTGAGATATTGCCCGGTGAGGCTGTTGGGATTGGCCATCACTTGCGCCGGCGTGCCCTCCGCCACCACCTCGCCGCCATGAATACCGGCGCCGGGGCCCATATCCACGACATGGTCGGCGGTGAGGATCGCCTCCTCGTCATGCTCGACCACGATCACGCTGTTGCCGAGGTCGCGCAGTGACTTCAAAGTTTCCAGCAGCCGCGCATTGTCGCGCTGATGCAGTCCGATCGACGGCTCGTCCAGCACGTAAAGCACGCCGGTCAGGCCTGAGCCGATCTGCGAGGCGAGGCGGATGCGCTGGCTCTCGCCGCCCGACAGCGTGCCGGCGGCGCGGGCCAGCGTGAGATAATCGAGGCCGACATCGTTGAGAAAGGCCAGCCGCTCCTTGATCTCCTTCAGGATGCGGGCGGCGATCTCGGTCTGTTTCGGCGTGAGGCTCGCCGGCAATTCCTCGAACCAGGCGGCGGCGTCGCGGATCGACATCTCGGTGACCTGGCCGATATGCAACCCGGCGATCTTCACGGCAAGCGCCTGCGGCTTCAGCCGATAGCCCGTGCACACCTCGCAATATTGGTCGGACTGATAGCGCGACAGCTCCTCCGTCACCCAGGAGGATTCGGTCTCGCGCCAGCGCCGCTCGATATTGGTGATGACGCCCTCGAACGGCTTGGTGGTGGAGTAATGCCGCACGCCGTCGTCATAGGTGAAGGCGATCTCGTCCTCGCCCGAGCCGTACAGCACGATCTTGCGGAAATCCTCCGGCAGCGATTTCCACGGCTTGGTCATGGGCTGGCGATAGGCGCGGGCCAGCGATTCCAGCGTCTGCTGATAATACGGAGAGCTGGCGGAAGTCCGCGCCCAAGGGGCGATGGCGCCGCGGGCCAGACTTAGATTTTCGTCCGGCACCACCAGCTCCGGCTCGAAGAACAGCTCGGTGCCGAGCCCGTCGCAGGCCGGGCAGGCGCCGTAGGGGTTGTTGAAGGAGAACAGCCTGGGCTCGATCTCCTCGATGGTGAAGCCGGACACGGGACAGGCGAATTTCGCCGAGAAGATGATCCACTTATTCTCCCTCTCCCCATCGGGGAGAGGGTTGGGGTGAGGGGGTTCGGGCGCTGGCCGATCGGCGAATTCCGCAATGGCGACGCCGTCGCTTAGCGCCAGCGCCGTCTCGAAGCTATCGGCGAGCCGCGCGCTCATATCTGGCCGCACCACGATGCGGTCCACCACCACGTCGATGTCGTGCTTGAACTTTTTGTCGAGGGACGGGGCCTCAGCGATCTCGTAGAACGTGCCGTTCACCTTGAGCCGCTGGAAGCCCTTTTTCTGCAGCTCGGCGAATTCCTTTTTATATTCGCCCTTCCGTCCGCGCGCGATCGGCGCCAACAGATAAAGCCGCGTGCCTTCGGGCAGCGCCAGCACGCGGTCCACCATCTGGCTCACTGTCTGGCTCTCGATGGGAAGCCCGGTCGCCGGCGAATAGGGCACGCCGACGCGCGCCCATAACAGCCGCATATAGTCGTAGATCTCGGTGACGGTGCCGACCGTCGAGCGCGGGTTGCGCGAGGTCGTCTTCTGTTCGTTGGAGATGGCTGGCGACAGCCCGTCGATATGGTCCACGTCCGGCTTCTGCAACATATCGAGGAACTGGCGCGCATAGGCCGAGAGCGACTCGACATAGCGGCGCTGGCCCTCGGCATAGATGGTGTCGAAGGCGAGCGAGCTTTTGCCGGAGCCCGACAGCCCGGTGATGACCACGAGCTTCTCGCGCGGCAGGTCGAGCGAGACGTTTTTGAGATTGTGCTCGCGCGCGCCGCGTATGGAGATGAATTTGGAGGTCATGCTCTCAGCAGTGTCGGAGTGGTGGGACCGTTCGACAAGGCCCGCAAAGGCTTAGTCCCCAAGAGGTTGGGCGGCAAGGGCAGGGGTGCCCGGGCAGGGGATAACGCGGCTAGATCAGCGCGAGTTTCTTCAGCCGCGACCTGATGGCGCCGGGCTTGCGGCCGAGCCGGGCGGCGATCGCGTCCACACTCTCGCCTTGGCCGTGGCGCAGCACGAGGTCGTTCTCCTCGGCCGTGGTCCAGGGCGCATAAGCCTGGGCATGGGTCTCCCGCATCGCCGTCACCTCGTAGCTCTTGGGGTAGCCGGAGGAGGGTCGCGCCGCGCGCGGCTCGCTCAAGGCGCTGGAGGCCGGGCGCCCCTGGCAGGCGGCGAGAAAGGCCGCTTGCGCCCGCTCGAGCGTGCCGGCGTCCCCCGACACGGCGCCCCGCGCCGCCTGCGACGCCGCACGAAACTCGGCGTCCTTCTCCACCGCTTTGGGGTGCACGCGCAAAGCGCGCTCGTTCAAACCCAGCAGATGCAACCCGGCAAGGCTCCGCAGCCGCGACAGCGCGACATAGCCCTGGCCGTATTCGAAGGCGCGGCTGAGGTCGATCACGGCTGCGTCGAGCGACATGCCCTGGCTCTTATGCACGGTCATCGCCCAGGCGAGCCGGAGCGGCACTTGCGTGATGCTCGCGCGCTCCTTGCCGGCCTCGTCGATCTTCCAGGTGGAGGGCTCCGCCACGATGCGCTTTCCGCCGCGCGTCACGACGACAGGATAACCTTCGTCGGGCTCGAAATTCCCGACCGTCCCGAGCGTGCCGTTGACGTAGCGGCCGCCCTGATCGTTCTTGGTGAACATCACGGCCGCGCCGGTCTTGAGCTCCAGCGCCTCGGGCGACAGGCAGCCGCGCTTCAGCGCCTGCACGAAGGGCTCGGGTCCCTTGGCCACCATGCGGAAGCTGTGCGTCTCCGCGCCGAGCTTGGCCAGTTGCTGCTGGTTGATCTCATCGACCGCGGCGTTGTGGGTGAACAGCCGCGTGCAGCCCTCGGGCCAGCGTCCTTGCGCGATCAGCCGCGACGAAAGCCGCTCGCGATGAACCTCGCCGCAAGCATTGGCGCGGATGGCGTCGAGCACTTCGAGGAACGGTCTGTCGCTTTGCCGGTGTTGCTCGGACAGATAGCAGACCGTGGGAGCGAGGTCCCGCCAAGAGGAGGCGGCATGGGCGAACTCCGCGCCGAACGCATCCTCTCCGTAGGCGAGCGGCAGCATGGAGGGCTCAGTCCCGCGGCGGACGATCGGCGGGAGCTGAAAGAAGTCGCCGACCAGCACCATTTGCATCCCGCCGAACGGCGACGCCACGCCCTTGATGTGGCGGCAGACCGTGTCGACCAGAGTGAGGCTCCGCGCCGGCAGCATCGAGATTTCGTCGATGACCAGCACTTGGGTCCGCTCGATGCGGGTGACGAGACGGCGATTGGCGGCGAGCATGTCGAGATCGCGGCGTTGCAGCGCCTCGCGCACCCCGATCCCGCTCCAGGCATGAATGGTCACCCCATGCCCGTGCGTGGCCGCGATGCCGGTGGAGGCGGTGTAGGCGAACTCCACGCCTTGGCGCTTCAGCCATTGGAGATAGCGGTTGACCGTATGGGTCTTGCCGCTGCCCGGCTGGCCGGTGAGGAAGATGGATGCGCCGGTCTTGAGGAGCGCGAGCGCCTCGTCTTGTGTCATGCTTGGTACGCCCTCGGGGCCGCGCGCCCCAGTACGAGCCTAAGTCGGAGGGGCCCCGAGCGGCAAGGGGCAGGCACCTGACCTCGACGCCACCCTTGGGTTGGCCTCCGATCCTGTGCTAATTCTGATCCATTACGAAACTCATGGAGAAGGCGCTCGAGGCCGTGCGCGACTGGCCCAAAGATCGCCAAGACGAAGCCGCCGCGCTTCTTCTGGCGCTCGATCGTCTCGGCACCACGCCCTACCGCGCCACAGCCGACGAACTCCGCGCGATCGATGAGGCACTTCAGCAGGTGGCGCGCGGCGAGCGGGCGACCCCAGCTCAAGTGGAAGATGCCTTCGCGCGCTTCCGCAAGTGAGGATCGCGTACAGCCCGAGGGCTGTAGCCGACTTGGCGGAAGAATAAGAAAATCGTCATGCCCGGCCTTGTGCCGGGCATCCACGAATTTCCTTTCGAGAATCAAAAACGTGGATGGCCGGGACAAGCCCGGCCATGACGAAGCTGTGTTTTCCGAAGCAACGTTCTGTTTGAAAACGCCGTACGCTTGAGTGCGGGCAAAGGATGACGGCGGCGCACTGGTCGTGCATAGATGCGGGCCGCATGAGACCCTCCCGCATCATGACTCTCTCGCGCGCTCAGACAGGGCTGCTCGTCACCGGTATCGTCGCCGCGGCGGCGCTCATTCTTTATCTGATGGGCCATCCGCTCATCTGCAAATGCGGTTATGTGAAGCTCTGGCATTTCGACGTGCAAAGCGCGGAGAATTCCCAGCACCTCATCGACTGGTACACGCCCTCCCACATCATTCACGGCTTTCTCTTCTATGGGCTGCTCTGGCTCGTGTCGCGCTTCGTGCCGTTGTCCTTCGGCATGCGGCTCGTGCTCGCCGTCGCCGTCGAGGCCTCATGGGAGGTCGTCGAGAACACCGACTTCGTCATCAATCATTATCGCGAGATGACCATCTCGCTCGATTATTACGGCGACAGCGTCATCAATTCGGTGAGCGACATTCTCTTCATGGTGCTCGGCTTCTTCCTCGCCGCGCGAATGCCGGTCTGGCTCACGGTGCTCATCGCGGTCGCGCTCGAGGTTTTCATCGGCGCCATGATCAGGGACAATCTGACGCTGAATGTCCTGATGTTCGTCTGGCCGCTCGATTCCGTCCTGCAATGGCAGCAGGGACGCTAGAGCATGATCCGAGATCAAATCCGAATGGTTAGGCCGAACGCCATGCGGAGAATGAGCCAGAGATAGACCGCGACCGTCGGATAGAAGGTGATGCCGAAGCCGAAGGCGCGCACATAAGGGTTGTAGTGGTAGCCGATCCAGAACAGCACGCGCCCCAGCAGGAACAGGCCCGTGAGGATGATGAGGCTGCGCGCCTCCTCGGGCGGGCAATAGAGCGCCATTCCCGCATTGCCGATGAAATAGGCGATGAACTGCTCGAACGTGTTGAGGATGAAGCGCGTGTTGATGTCGAGCGCGGAATTGGGTTTGGCCGTGCGGCCGACCCACATGCTCGGGTCGAGGCGCTGCGCGGCGACGATGCAGATGGCGAGCACCGCAGGCACAATGGCGATGACGGCATCCTTGATGACGAGCGCGATGCGATCGCCGAGCGTCCAATCGGTCGGCACCCAGTCCCAAAGCAGCTTGGCCAGGGCGAAGACGACGCAAGCGAACACCCAGTTCCCGACCAGGACGAAGATGAAGGGCCATTGCCGGGCGGTGAAGCCGAGAACTTGCGCGCGCGGGTGACGCCGTGCGGCTGTGCGGCGCTTGGGCGTTTGTCTCTGCTCAACGGATCGCTGCATGTCTCCCCTCGTCTTGGCCTCAAGGCGAGCAAGCTTCAAAGCTGGACGCGCCGCCGCTTCATCCCCACCCGATCGTCAGTTCTTAAGCCATAGGGCGGGGCTCTGGAAACCTCAAGACGCCACGCTGGACGTAAAAGAACAAAACGTGTACAAGCATGATATGGCCCTGGCTTGGGACCGGTGGCCTGTGGACAGGGGCTCTGCCGTCTGGCAGGCCGCGTCGTGCGGGCGGTAGAGTGGCCGGGCGCAAGCCCGCGCTTAAATCCCCGAGAGGAGGTTTCGTCACATGGCCGGATCGGTCAACAAGGTCATCCTGGTCGGCAATCTCGGAGCCGACCCTGAAGTTCGCCAAACCCAGGATGGACGGCCCATCGTCAATCTCCGCCTCGCCACCAGCGAGAACTGGCGCGACAAGGCGACCGGCGAGCGGCGCGAGAAGACCGAATGGCATCGCGTGGTCATCTTCAACGAGAATCTCGCCAAGATCGCCGAGCAATATCTGAAGAAGGGCTCGAAAGTGTATATCGAGGGACAGCTTCAGACGCGGAAATGGCAGGACCAGTCGGGCCAGGAGCGCTATTCGACCGAAGTGGTGCTGCAACAATATCGCGGCGAGCTCACCATGCTTGACGGCAAGCGCGATAGCACGGGCGAAAGCGAGCCGCGGGGCGGGGGCGATTTCGGACGATCCGGGCCGTTCACCGGCGCCGGCGGCAAGGGCGCCGCCTTCGACAAGGAACTCGACGACGAGATCCCGTTCTAGCGCGTGAGCTCTGCCGGCGCGGGACGCCCCGCACGCGGGCGCCATGCCGCGGGCGTTAAGCACACGCTTAACGCTGTTCGGAGCCTAAGCTGTCGGCTGATCTGTCCCGCCGGTATGGTCCTTGCAGGGAGTGAGACGCGCGCAAGCCGCGCGTGTCGTTAGGCCGAAGCAGGCCTCGGGATGGACCGATGGCGAACACGATCGCCGCTCTGCTTCACGGCAGAGACAACAATTTCAATCTGATCAGGTTCCTCGCGGCCTCGGCCGTGATCCTGGATCACAGCTTCGCCCTGGTCGCCCACGACCAGGCGGCGGCCTTGCCTGTCGACGTCGAGAGCCTCGAGATCGGCAAGGTGGCGGTCGATGTGTTCTTCATCATCTCTGGCTTTCTCGTCACCCGCAGCGTGGTGACGCAGCCGACCCTCGTCGACTACGGCGTGGCGCGCTTCCTGCGCCTGTTCCCGGGGCTGTTCGTCGCCACCGTCTTCATCGCCTTCGTGCTCGGTCCGCTCGTGACCCTCGTCTCGTGGCAGGATTATTTCAGCGATCCGCGGCCCTGGCTGTTTGTGCCGCTCACCGCCTCGCTCATCACCCATACGCTGACGCTGCCGGGCGTCTTCGACGCGGTGCCGGAGAGCGGGGTGATCGACCCGCCGCTCTGGACCTTGCGCTACGAGTCGATGTGCTACGTCCTGCTGGCAATCTTCGCAGGGTTGGGCATGCTCGCCACGCGCGGCCGCGCGGCGCTGACGCTGGCGCTGATCTTCGGCGGCTATGTCTTCGTCACCTTCACAACCTCGCTCCGCGGGAACATCTCGGCCATCGACAGCTTGGCCCGTTTCGTCCTCTGCTTCTTCGTGGGCGGCGCGCTCTATCTCTTCGCCGACAGGATCAGACTGGGACTTGGCGTGGCGCTGCTGCTTGGCCTCGCCGCGGTCGCCGCCTACGGAACGCCGGTCTTCGAGATGGCGTACAAACTGGCGCTCGGCTACGGCCTCATCTGGTTTGCCCTCGTGCCCGCGGGACCCATCCGGCGCTTCAACCTGATCGGCGACTATTCCTACGGCCTCTACATCCTCTGCGTTCCCATCCTGCAGAGTTTCGTGATGCTCGATCCCGCGATCACGCCCGGGGCGCTTTTCGTCTGCAGCTTCCCGGCCGTGCTCGCTCTCGCCGTGCTGTCATGGCACTTCGTCGAGCATCCGGCCCTCATGCGCAAGGCCTGGGCGGGGGATTGCGTGGGCAGCCTCCTGCACGGCGTCCGCGAGCGGCTCGCGGCCTCGTTTAAATCGGGCGCGGCGGCCAAGGCGCTCAAGGTGCGCGAAGCGCGGTAGCGCAAATTAACGAGCCGCACGGCTCGCCAAGCGCGCGCTATAGGCCCGCAGCGGAATCAGCCAGTATCCGCTCCGCAAACGTCCATCGAGCGGAAAGGCTGCGCTATGCGGTGCCTCGTGACCGGGGCTTACGGCTTCATCGGCAGCGCGGTCGTGGCTGCGCTTAGGCGCGAAGGCCTCACCGTGATCGGCGCCGGGCGCGACCTCGAGCTGGGGCGCCGCCTCGTGCCGGACATCGAATGGATCGCATGCAACTTCAATAAAGACATCGAGGTCGCGCATTGGATGCCCCGCCTCAAGGACATCGACGCCGTGGTCAATTGCGTCGGCATCCTGCAGGGAAGCCTGCGCGACGACGCGAGCCGCATCCACGGCGAGGCGACCATCGCTCTGTTCGCGGCCTGCGCCGCCGCCTCCATCAAGCGCCTGGTGCATGTCTCCGCCGTGAGCGCCGAGGCCGATGTCGCGAGCTCCTATGCAAGCTCCAAGGCCAAGGCCGACGCCGCGCTGAAGACTCTCGATGTGAACTGGCTGATCGTGAAGCCGTCGCTTGTCATCGGGCGGGGGAGCTATGGCGGCACGTCCCTGATGCGGGGGCTCGCCGGGCTTCCTTGCGTGCTGCCTCTACCGGGGGCAGGAAAAGAGCGCTTCCAGCCGATCGCGCTCGAGGATCTTGCCTCCGGCCTCGCGGCGCTTGCCGCCAAGGATGCGCCGGCACGAACCACGCTCTATGCCGCGGGGCCTGAGACGTTGAGCATTCGCGACATCCTCGTCGCCTATCGCGCCTGGCTCGGCTTCGGGGAGGCGCGCGAGCTCGCTGTGCCTCTGCCGCTGCTGCGCTTCCTGCTCGGGCTTGGCGATGTCGCGGGCTGGCTCGGTCATGCCTCGCCGGCAAGGACCACCTCGCTTACGCAGATGCGCTACGACACGCTCGTCGACGGCGCTTCGTTCGCGCGTGCCTGTTCCGGCGGCGTGAAGGGCTTCAGAGAGACGCTGCAATTATCGCCAGCGACGTTGCAGGACCGCCTGCATGCGCGCAGCGTCTTCGCCGTTCCGCTGTTGCAGATCACGCTTGCCGCGTTTTGGATCTTGACCGGCGTGTTGACGCTCATGCCGGAGAGCTTCGCGGGCGCCGTGGCGCTGGTCGCCAATGCGGGGCTCGATGCTGGTTTCGCCAAGGCGCTGGTGGCAATCGCCTCCATCGCCGACATTATGGCCGGCGCGGCCTTTCTCTTGCCGGGCTGGGTGAGGCGGGCAGGGCTGGCGCAGCTCGTCTTGAGCGCGATCTATCTCGTCGGCTTGAGTTTGCTGTCGCCCGCGCTGTGGATCGAGCATTTCGGGCCTCTGCTGAAGGTCGTGCCGATGATGGCCGCGACGGCGGTGGTGATGGCGTTCCAGGAAAAGCGCTAGAGAGGAAAGCGTGGATTTCTATCTCGCGCTCAAATTCCTGCATGTGATCGGCGCCGCGGTTCTATTCGGCACCGGGCTCGGCATCGCCTTCTTTCAGTTCAGGGCAGGCCGCATGGAGAACCCCGCCGCTATCGCCGCGACCCTCAGGACCGTGGTCGTCGCCGACTATCTCTTCACCGCCATGGCCGCCGTGCTCCAGCCAGTCACCGGCATCCTGCTGGTTCATCTTCGCGGGGTTAGCCTCGACCAGACCTGGATCGCCGCCAGCCTCGCGCTCTATGTGCTGATCGGCGCATGCTGGCTTCCCGTCGTGGTGCTGCAAATCAGGATGCGCGATCTTGCCCAACGCGGCGTGGCGGCGGGAGAACCGGCGCTGCCGCCGCGCTACCATCGTCTCGCGCGCGTTTGGTTCTGGCTCGGCTGGCCCGCCTTCCTGGCGATGCTCGCCATTTTCTGGCTGATGATCGCCAAGCCTGCGTGAGGCGCGCCAGGGTGTTGCATCAGGATTTTGGGTGATCGCTTAGCGATCGGGCCGGGGCCGCAAGGCCCCTGACCGGCTGCTAGAACAACGTCTTCCGCGACTCGATCGTTCCCGCGTTTCTGTTTTTCGACTCGACTTTCCGTGGGCTGACGATTAACCCTTGGCGCGCAACGCCAAGGCGTCTGTGTGGTGACAAACTAACGCATTGAAGAAATTGGCGAATCAAGACGCCCTCCGCGCCCTTTGCGTGGTTGCGAACGAGGCGCCAAATCAGCTATAGAGAGGCGTCTTGCGGCCATCGTTTTCGGTCTCGCGCGAGGGTGGTGTTTTCCATCCCAGCGCCGATAGCGTGGGCTTCGCTCACCCTTTAGAACAGGCTTTCTCCGTCCTTGGCTGACAACGACAAGACAGAGGTCGAGGGCCCCGGGCCTTCTGACATCAGGCCCGTCTCGCTCATCGAGGAGATGAAGCGGTCCTATCTCGATTACGCCATGAGCGTGATCGTCTCCCGCGCGCTGCCCGATGTGCGCGACGGGCTGAAGCCCGTGCATCGCCGCATCCTCTACGCCATCCAGCGGCTCGGGCTCGACTGGAACAAGAAGCACATGAAGTCGTCCAAAGTGGTGGGCGACACGATGGGCGACTTCCACCCGCACGGCAATCTCGCCATCTACGACGCCCTCGTCCGCATGGCGCAGGAATTCTCCATGCGCGTGCCGCTGATCGACGGGCAGGGGAATTTCGGCTCGGTCGACGGCGACCCCCCGGCCGCCGACCGCTACACGGAAGCGCGCCTGGCCAAGATCGCCCAATATCTTCTCGACGATCTCGACAAGGACACGGTCGACTTCAAGCCGAACTACGACGACCGGCTCGAGGAGCCGTCCGTCCTTCCGGCCAAGTTCCCGAACCTGCTCGTCAACGGCGCCGGCGGCATCGCCGTCGGCATGGCCACCAACATCCCGCCGCACAATCTCGGCGAGGTGATCGACGCCTGCATCGCCTATCTCGACAATCCGGCCATCTCGATCGAGGAGCTGGTCGAGATCATTCCCGGCCCCGACTTCCCGACCGGCGGCCTCATTCTCGGCCGCTCCGGCATTCGCGCCGCCTATCACAAAGGGCGCGGCTCTGTCCTCATGCGCGGCCGCGTCACTACCGAGACCGTCCGCAAGGAGCGCGAGGCGCTCATCATCAGCGAGATTCCCTATCAGGTGAACAAGTCCTCGATGGTGGAGAAGATCGCCGAGCTGGTGCGCGAGAAGCGGATCGAAGGCATTTCCGACATCCGCGACGAATCCGATCGCCAGGGCATGCGCGTGGTCATCGAGCTGAAGCGCGACGCCATGGCCGATGTGGTGCTGAACCAGCTCTACCGCTTCTCGGCGCTGCAATCGACCTTCGGCTGCAACATGGTGGCGCTGATCGGCGGCAAGCCC
>JALHTP010000333.1 GCA_022865725.1 Methyloceanibacter sp.
CACTCGGCCAACGCGGCGAAGCGGTGCTGCTTGAAGATGTCGCGTCGGCTGAGGTGGCGATCGTGGTTAAAGTGATTGTGGATCGAGGCGTGGACGGCGGCGAATTTCTGCAGGGTCTTGACGTCCCGGGCCACCGCCGATCCCTGAGCCAGGATCAGGAGCCCGCCAAAGACCAACAGCACGAGCAGGATCGGCAACAGCCACCATTGGTGTTGTCACATTAAGTCAGACTGAGCGGAATTTGCCGACAACCGCCAATGTTGAGACTTAGCCCGTTGGTTGATCGTCCAAATTGGGCCAATTTCACTTAATGTGACAACGCCCGATGGGCGATTGCGTAAGCGGAGAGGTTATGCAATCCATTACCGCTTTCGCTGGAATGACCGGCGGCGGCTTCGATTTGGGTTCCGTCGCCAGCCGGGTGTTGGCGGGCGCGGTCGCTACACCTATCATGATGATCGTCGGCGTAGCAAAGAACTAGGGGTTTAGACCAATGCGGATCTTGGCAATTCTTCTGGCGATAGGCTTCGCGCTCTCAGTCGCGAGACCTTCATTTGCGGAAGAGGCTCCAGCCGCGCAAGGGGCCGCCGACGCGGAGCAGCAACTTCTCGATGCCGGTCAGCTCGACCAGCTGGTGGCGCCGATCGCGCTCTACCCGGATGCTCTGGTGGCGCAGGTCCTCATGGCTTCGACCTATCCGCTGGAGGTCGTGCAAGCCGATCGCTGGGCAAAGGCCAACAAGGCCTTGCAGGGGGACAAGCTCGACGACGCTTTGACCAAGCAGGATTGGGACGCGAGCGTCAAGGCGCTCGTCGCGACGCCGACCGTGCTGGCCACGATGAACGACGATCTCGAATGGACGGCGAAACTCGGCGACGCCGTGCTGGCGCAGCAAGCCGACGTGATGGATGCGATCCAGCGGTTGCGCTCCCTAGCTCAGGCGAACGGCAAGCTCGCCACCACGGAGCAGCAGACGGTGACGGTCACCCAGGAAGCCGACAAGCCGGTCATCGTGATCGCGCCCGCTTCGCCTGAGATCGTCTACGTCCCCTATTACGAGCCGGCGGTGGTCTACGGCGCCTGGCCCTATCCTGCCTACCCCCCCTACTATTTCCCCCCGGCACCGGGCTACATCGTCGGTGGAGCGATCGCGAGCGGCATCGCCTGGGGTGCAGGCTTCGCCATCGGCAACGCCCTCTGGGATAATGACTGCGATTGGGGCCACGGCAACATTAACGTCGATATCGACAGGAACGTGAACATCAATAATAACTTCAACAGGAACAACGTGAACGTCGGAAATTGGCAGCACGACTCCCATCACCGGCGCGGCGTGAGCTATAACAACAAGCAGGTCCAGAACAAGTTTGCCAACGCCAATGTCCAGTCGGGCGACCGCAAGCTCGACTACCGCGGTCACGGTGGAGAGCAGGTGTTGAAGCCCGGCAACAAGCCAGGCGGCGGCGAGCGTCCCAATCTCGGCGGTGATGGTTCGCTGCAGGGCAAGAAACCGGATCTCGGCGGCGGCCCCGGCGGCGCCCAAGGCAATCGGCCGGGCCAAGGTCAGGCTGGGCTTGGGGACAAAAAACCCGATCTCGGCAAGGGGCCCGGCGGCGCACAAGGCAATCGGCCGGGCCAAGGCCAGGCTGGGCTTGGGGACAAAAAACTCGATCTCGGCAAGAGCCCCGGCGGCGCTCAGGGCAAGGGGCCCGGGCAGCAGGCGGCTCTAGAGGGCAAAAAACCCGATCTAGGCAAAGGCGC
>JALHTP010000039.1 GCA_022865725.1 Methyloceanibacter sp.
CCAGCGGCGCGCGCGGCAACTCGAGCTTCGACTGGCAGACCGCCTTGCCCCACGGCCAGCCGATCTTGCCGCCCAGCATCTTGGCGATGTCCTCCTCGCGCCAGGTCTTGACGATGTCGCAGGACACGTCGTCGCCGTTCGGGTCGCGCGTGGCGATGATGTCGCAGATCTTCATTTTGCAGGCCTTGCGCGCTTCCTTCTCGGCCAGCTCCTCGGGCGTCAGCGTGCGCTTGGCCGAAGCGTCGGGCGCACCGCCAGAAGGGCTCGCCGCCTCGCTTGGTTGCGGCGCATTCGTTCCGGCGTCTTCAGCGGCGAAAACCGGAAGACAGGAAAAAACCGCCGCGACCGACGCTGCCCCAATAATCGCTCGTCGCATGCTTTGCCTCACTCTCCGCGGTCGAGCGCCGCGACAATGGCCTCGCCCATCTCCTTCGTGCCGACGGTGCAGCAGCTATCTTGGGCGATGTCGGCGGTGCGTAAGCCCTGATCGAGCACCTTGGATATGGCCGCCTCGATCCGGTCCGCCGTCTCGCCGAGAAAGAACGAATAACGCAGACACATTGCCAGGCTGGCGATGGTGGCGATCGGATTGGCCGCGCCTTTGCCGGCGATGTCGGGGGCCGAGCCATGCACCGGCTCGTAGAGCGCGCGCCTATGTCCCTTGGCGTCGGCCTCGCCGAGCGATGCGGACGGCAGCATGCCGAGCGAGCCGGTGAGCATGGCGGCCTCGTCGGACAGCATGTCGCCGAACAGATTGTCGGTGACGATGACGTCGAACTGCTTCGGTGCGCGCACGAGCTGCATGGCGCAATTGTCGGCGAGGATGTGGTGCAGCGTCACGTCGCCATAGCGCTCCTTGTGCAGCTTGGTGACCACCTCGTTCCACAACACGCCGGTCTTCATGACGTTGCGCTTATCGGCGGAATGCACGAGGCGCTTCCGCTCGCGCGCGAGGTCGAGCGCGACAATGGCGATGCGCTCGATCTCTGAGGTCTGGTAGACCTGCGTATCCACGGCGCGCTTCTGGCCGTTGCCGAGATCGGTGATCATCTTCGGCTCGCCGAAATAGACCCCGCCGGTCAGCTCGCGCACGATCATAATGTCGAGCCCGTCGACCCGGTCGCGCTTGAGCGAGGAGGCGTCGGCGAGCGCGGGGTAGCAGATGGCGGGCCGGAGATTGGCGAACAGATCGAGGTCCTTGCGCAGGCGCAGCAGCCCGGCTTCCGGGCGCTGATCGTAGGGCACCCCATCCCATTTGGGACCGCCCACCGCGCCGAGCATGACGGCGTCAGCGGCGAGGGCCTTGCTCATGGTGGCTTCGGAGATGGCCTGCCCATGGGAATCATAGGCGCAGCCGCCGACGAGGTCGGTCTCGGTCTCGATCTTGGCGAGACCCCGGGCATTGATCCAGGCGATGATCCGCCCGGCCTCGCCCATCACCTCGGGGCCGATGCCGTCGCCGGGGAGCAGCAGAAGTTTATAGGGTGTCATGCCTTCTCGCCGTCCTTGGGCCGTTTCCTCGGGCCGTTCCTGTGCTAAGCCTGCCCAGCCTTGCCTAAAGGGAGTGGGAAATGCTGACAAGGGCGCTCTTTGCTTTAGCTTTGATTTGTGGAACGGCCACGGCCGCGTCGGCCGAGGAAACCAAGGTTCTGGCCCTGGGGCTGACAAACCATGAGGTCACCCAAGCGGAGCTGGAGACGGGCGCGGCCCTGCCGGTGCCCCATTTCAACACTGCGGCCATCGCCTATGTTTCGGCGGCCAATTTGCAAAAGGGCGATAGCGTCGAGATCACTCTCAGCAACAACGACAAACCCCTGCTCACGAACGCCGAGACGCTTGCCGAGGATAGAGCGACTTATCTGGCGCAAGCGGGGAAGCGGGGCGTGCCGGCGGGCGGCTGGCCGTCGGAGTGGACCTATTTCGCCAAGGTCAAGATCATTCGCGACGGCAAGACTCTGATCGAGCAGAGTTCGACGCCGATCCCCTTCGATTGATCTCAGGCCCAGGGCTGGCGGGTCCGGGAAGCCTGCTCGAAGGCCTCGATCGCGTCGGCCTTCTCGAGCGTCAAGCCGATATCGTCCAGCCCTTCCATCAGGCAGCGCTTGCGGAAGGGGTCGATGTCGAACTTTATCACGCCGCCGTCGGGCCCTCTGATTTCCTGCGCCGCAAGATCGACGGTGATGGTGGCGTTGGCGCCGCGC
>JALHTP010000334.1 GCA_022865725.1 Methyloceanibacter sp.
CGATCGCCTCGTCGGCGCCCATCGCCGCGTACCAAGCCAATAAGGCTTGAACCCTCTGTCGTTCCGTTGCAGTCATTTTCGCTGTCTTTGGCGCTTTCTCGCGCCCCACACCATATTGATGGATACTGGATTCCCGCTTCCGCGGGAATGACATCTGTTTTTTGGAGCGAAGCCTTGAGCGAAGCGACCGAGCCGGACACCGTCGAGCGCGAGACCATGGAGTTCGACGTCGTCATTGTCGGCGCCGGACCCGCGGGGCTCGCCGCCGCGATTCGGCTGAAACAGCTCGCGGTCGAGACGGGCAAGGACGTCTCGGTGGTGGTGCTGGAGAAGGGCTCCGAGGTCGGCGCCCATATCCTGTCCGGCGCCGTGATCGATCCCGTGGCACTCGACCGCTTGCTGCCGGACTGGCGCAACATGGGATCGCCGCTTCAGACAGAGGTCAGCGAGGACCGCTTCTATTATCTCTGGAAGACGGGCGGCATCCATGTGCCGAACATCTTCATGCCGCCGCTGATGAGCAATCATGGCTGCTATGTCGGAAGCCTCGGCAGCCTGACCCGCTGGCTCGCCGAGCAGGCGGAAGCGCTCGGCATGGAGATCTATCCGGGTTTCGCCGTCACCGATGTGATCTTCGCTGCCGACGGCGCGATCGAGGGCGTGATCACCGGCGATATGGGCGTCGCCCGCGACGGCAGCCGCAAGGACAACTACACGCCGGGCATCGCGCTGACCGGGAAATATGTTTTATTCGCCGAAGGCGCCCGCGGCTCCTTGTCCAAGATGCTGATCAAGAAGCTCGGCCTCGACGTGGAGTCGGGTCCGCAGAAATTCGGCATCGGCCTGAAGGAATTGTGGGAGGTGCCGACCGGGAAGCACAGACCCGGCCTCGTGCAGCACACCATGGGTTGGCCGCTCGACGACAAGACCGGCGGCGGCTCGTTCCTCTATCATTTCGGCGAGCGGCTCGTGTCGGTGGGCTTCGTCGTCCATCTCGACTACGCCAATCCCTACATCAACCCCTTCAAGGAATTTCAGCGCGCCAAGACGCATCCCTTGATCCGCTCGCATCTGGAAGGCGGCAAGCGCATCGCCTATGGCGCGCGCGCGCTCACCGAAGGCGGCTTCCAGGCGATCCCGCGGTTGGCGTTTCCTGGCGGCGCGCTGATCGGCTGCGCCGCAGGCTTTATGAATGTGCCGCGCATCAAGGGCTCGCATAACGCCATGCTCTCCGGGATGATGGCCGCCGAGGCCGCGTTCGCCGCCATCGAGGCCGGCCGCTCCCGCGACGTGCTCGAAGCCTATCCAGACAGCGTGCAGAAGAGCTCGATGGCGAAGGAGCTCCGCCGCGTGCGCAACGTCAAGCCGCTCTGGTCGCGCTTCGGCACGAGGATGGGCGTCATGCTCGGCGGCGTCGACATGTGGCTCAACACGCTCTTCCCCTTCCTGCGCCACACGCTGAAGCATCTGAAGTCCGACTACGCGACCCTGCATAAAGCCCGAACCGAACAGCCGATCGACTACGAGAAGCCCGACGGAATTGTCAGCTTCGACATTCTCTCGTCGGTGTTCCTGTCGGGCACCAATCATGCCGAGAACCAGCCCGTGCATCTCGTGCTGACCGACCCCTCGATTCCCATCGAGCACAATCTCCCGGACTATGCCGAGCCGGCGCAGCGCTATTGCCCGGCGCAAGTCTACGAGGTGGTGAGCGAGGGCGAGCGCACGCGCTTCCAGATCAACGCCCAGAACTGCGTCCACTGCAAAACCTGCGACGTGAAGGATCCGGCCCAGAACATTACCTGGGTTCCCCCCGAAGGCGGCGACGGACCGAATTACGCCAATATGTGAGGCGCGGGCTCGATGTCGCGGATACCGGCCACAAACCAGCCTCGATTAGCCTTCAAGGAAGCTTTTGGTTTGTGAGCCGGACGAAAAGCGCTTACCCTTGCTTGGGGATCATACGAACCGCAGATTTCGGGGCGGCGTGATAGCCGAAACCATATGACGATTGTGTATAATGCAGCCCTGCGCAAATGGGCGCGGTGCTCTCTTTTCGTTGCCGCGCTGATCGCGGCGCCAGCGGCCTATTCGGAAGTCGTCTCGGACAATCCCGAGGATTCCGGCACGCTGCTCGGCAACTATCTGTCGGGCCGCCTCGCCCGTGGCGACCACGACACGCTCGCCGCCGCCGGCTTCTATTCCAAGGCGCTGGCCGAGGATCCCGCCAACGAGATCATCCTGGAGCAGGCCTTCCTGCTGGAGGCGGCTTCCGCCCATTGGGATCGCGCCATCGAGCTCGCCAAGGACCTCATCAAGGTCGAGCCGGCCCACCGGATCGCGCAGTTCCTGTTGGGGTGCGATGCCTTCAAGCAAGGCAATTACAAGGAGGCGGACGAGCATTTCGCCGCGGCGCGCCAGGGGCCGATCGCCGATCTGACCTCGACGCTCGCCCGCGCCTGGGTGCAGGAGGCCGACGGCAAGCCCGACGAGGCCTTCGCCACGCTGGACAGCCTGAGCGACGCCGACTGGGCCCAGTTCTATCAGCGCTATCACCGCGCGCTCATCGCCGACATCGCCGGCAAGCATGATTTGGCGCGCCAGGCCTACGCCCAGGCCTTCAAGAAGAATCCGTCGACGCTCAGGGTCGCCGACGCCTATGCGCGCCATGCGGTGAACACCAACAACCGCAAGCTCGCCCGCCAGACGCTGAAGAGTCACATCGCCAAGTCCGCCGGACATCCTTTGTCGGAGTCGCTGCTTGCCGAGATCGAAGAGGGCAAGACCCCGCCGCTCCTCGTCGTCACGCCGAATGACGGCCTCGCGGAAGTCTTCTACGGTGTTGGCGATGCGCTTGCCGGCGAGGGCGGTCTCGACATGGGCATCATCTTCCTGCAATTCGCTCTCTACCTTAAGCCCGACTTCCCGCTCGCCTACGCAGCACTCGCCGAGGCCTATGAGAGCGCGAAGAAATACGACCTGGAAATGCAGGCGCTCGACCAGATCAAGCCGGACTCGCCGCTTTGGCTGAACGTGCAGATCCAGAAGGCCTTCGCGCTCAATTCGCTGGAGCGGATCGACGACGCCAAGGTGCTGCTCGAAGGACTGGCCTCCAAGAATCCCAAG
>JALHTP010000335.1 GCA_022865725.1 Methyloceanibacter sp.
CGCTTAGCCGCGCGCCTCCGTTCGTTATCCTGCAAAGACCTGTGGCCCAGCCAAAGCACGCGCTATGCCAACCTTTCGGACGCACGTTTTGTCTCTCGATTCAAGGCTCTTTGACGGTAGGGCGGAGGTCGGCGGGGGCGGGAAATTGGAGGCTGCTCAATACTTAGGCTGTATGCGTAAGAATTAAGCAGATTTGGGGACCTCTGTCTTGATCTGTCTCACTGTCGCGCTCTGTTCTAGAAGGAGCGCTCGCGACCGAACGGAAACCGATGCTTGAGCTTCTGACCGCCGAGGAGATGGGGCAGGCCGACAGGCTCGCCATTGCGGGTGGCGTACCGGGCGCGACGCTGATGGAGAATGCTGGGCGTGCCGTGGCCGAGGAGGTCGCGCGACGCTTCCCCGACATAGAGACCGTCGTTGTCCTGTGCGGTCCCGGCAATAATGGCGGCGACGGTTTCGTTGCCGCCCGTCACCTCATGCAGCGGGGCTACGCGGTCAGGCTCGGCTTCGACGGCGATGCGGCGCGTTTGCCCGAAGATGCCGCCGCCATGGCCAAGCGCTTCGCCGGCGCATGCGAGTCTCTTCGTTCTGACATTCTCACCGGCGCCGATGTCGTGGTGGATGCACTTTTCGGCGCAGGCCTTGCCCGCCCGATCGAAGGCAAGCTCGCCCTCCTGATCGACAGCGCCAACGCGTCTGGTCTTCCCGTCGTCGCGATCGACGTGCCGAGCGGAATCGACAGCACCACGGGGGAGGTGAGAGGAGCCGCGATCCGCGCCGCCGCGACCGTGACCTTCTTCCGCCTGAAGCCGGGGCATCTCCTCTTGCCGGGGCGCAGGCACTGCGGCGAAATGAGCCTCGCCGATATCGGCATCCCCGCCAGCGTGCTCGCCGCGATCGAGCCCAAGACCTTCGCCAATGAGCCCGCGCTCTGGCTCGCGCAATTTCCCTGGCCGAAGGACGAGAGCCATAAATATGCGCGCGGCCACGCGGTCGTCGTATCGGGGCCCCTCTACAGCACCGGCGCCGCACGGCTCGCCGCTCGCGGCGCGCTGAGGATCGGCGCAGGCCTCGTCACCGTCGCATCGCCCCGGGACGCGCTTCAGGACAATGCCGCCCAGCTCACAGCCATCATGCTGCGCGAGGCCGACGACGCCCGCGCGCTGCAAGCCCTCTTTGCCGACCGGCGCAAGAACGCGGTCCTGATTGGGCCTGGCGTGGGGGTAGGGGAGCGCACCAAGGAGATGGTCGTGGCGGCGCTCGGTACCGAGGCCGCGATCGTGCTCGACGCCGATGCGCTCACCTCCTTCGCCGGCGATCCAGCCCCGCTCTTCGCCAGCATCGCCTCACGCGGAGCGCCGGTCGTGCTCACGCCGCATGACGGGGAGTTCGCACGGCTGTTCGGCGACCTTGCCTCGGCGCCCAAGCTCGAGCGGGCGCGGAAGGCCGCAAGCCGCTCCGGCGCTATTGTCCTATTGAAAGGCGCCGATACCGTCGTCGCGTTCCCCAATGGAATGGCTTCCATCAACGCGACCACCAGTTCCTGGCTCGCGACCGCCGGCACCGGCGACGTGCTGGCCGGCATGGTCCTCGGGCTGCTGGCTCAAGGCATGCCGGGCTTCGCCGCCACGAGCGCCGCCGTCTGGCTGCACGGGGCCGCTTCACGCGAATTCGGGCCCGGCCTGATCGCGGAAGATTTGCCCGAGATGCTGCCGGCCGTGCTGCGCGATCTTAGCATTCGACGACGCTGAGATATCCTTGCTCCCCATATTCGAGCAGTTCGCGGTCGCGCGTCAGCAAGGTGCAGCCGAGATCGCGCGCGGTCGCGGCGATGATTCGATCGGCCGGATCGCTTGGCGGCTTGCCCGGAAGAAAAGACGAGTCGATCAGCAACTCCGGCGACGCGCTCGCGAGCCTGATGTTACGCACCTTAAGCGCGGTCTCGAACCACCGCTGAGGCGTGATGAGAAGCTTAAGCCTGTTGCGGGCGACGAGGATCCCGACTTCCCACGCTGAGACCGGCGAGACATAGCTGATCGCCCCGCTATTGTTCGCCGCGGCAAGCGCATCGGCAGCCCTAGGGGCCAGCGCTTCGTCCGTGACAATCCAGATCAGCGCGCAGGTGTCGAGCAGGAGCGGTCGCACACGATCACTTGTCTTTGAACGGGGCTTCGACCCACTCGAGCGCCTTGTCGCCCCATTCGGGGCACGCGGGCTCTGTCAAGTCGACGCCCGGCACTAGGATGGTCACGTCCTTCAATATCCCGAATAGCGGGTGGCGGTTCTCTACCTGAGCCTCAGGCGGCGTCAGAGGCGCGCGCTCGCCTTCCGCGAAGCCTTCGATGCGGCGGAACACGAGCTTGCGCGCGGTCATGTCGACCTGCTCGGTCTCATAGCCGGCGTCGAGCCAGACTTTGGTCATGACATTGTTCGATGCGTTGTTGCTCCACCAGGCGCGGTGGTGCTGGGCCTTCGGCGGAAGCTTCACGCCGGTTACCTCCTCGATTTCCTCGAAGGTCATGGGCACGAGCGCGCTCCCCTGCGAGCGCAGGAACGCACCCAATGGATCGTATTTTCCCACTTCAGTCGCACCTTCACTGTGTCGATAGACGAGCTTAATATGTGACACAGTGTGTGTAAATGGGCGCCCCTGGAGAATCGCCGCCAGCATGGAAGCTTCGCCTCCGGCCCGGCCCAACGCCACGCGGGCGGGGGTTTTGGTGACCCTTTGTTGACACACTCCGGCCTTATGGGAGACATGGGAGAACGGGCGCCGAGGGAAGGCTCGACTCAGCGTGGCCATGCAGTTTTCACGACATAACATTGGTTGGTTTCTCGCGGCTTTTCTGGTCGCCGGAAGCGGCGTCGAGGCGCTCGCCGAGGACGTGACCCTTCTGCGCGCCCGCGAGGGCGCCGCCGCGCTCATGCGCGGGCAATATGACAAGGCCGTCGCCGCTTACGACGAGGCGCTCACCGCGCCTGAGATCGCCGACTTCGTCGAGGCGAGCATCTACAGCGATCGCGGCGTGGCCAAATGGCGCATGAATCAGACCAAGGAGGCGATCGAGGATTTCAACAAGTCGATCCAGCTCGCCCCCGAGAACGCCACCGTCTACAACAATCGGGGCAACGCGCTGATGGATCTCGGCCATCCCGACGAGGCGGTGAAGGATTTCGACCGGGCGATCGCGCTGTCGGCCAATTATGGCGCCGCCTATAACAACCGCGGCAATGCCCGCGTGGCGCTCACCCAATACGATCCGGCCTTTCAGGACTTCCGCAAGGCGGTCGAGCTGATGCCGCAAAGCGCTGTGCCGTTCAACGGACGGGGCACGGCGCATAGCGAGCTCAAGCGCTATCACGCCGCGGTGCGCGATCTGAGCCGCGCCATCACCATCAACCCGAAATATGTCGCGGCCTACCAGCATCGCGCCGCCGCCTATCTCGCGCTCGGCATGTATCGGGAGGCCGCCGCCGACGCCACCCAGGCGCTGACGCTGCAACCCCCCGACGTGCCCAATCCCGATCTCTTGCTGCTGCGCGCCCGCGCCAATGCCGGCGACAAGAAATTCAACGCCGCCTTGGACGATCTGAACAAGGCGATCGAGGCGAAGCCCGATCTCGTCGACGCCTATATCGAGCGCGGCATCGTCTTCACGCAGGCGCGCCGCTTCGACGACGCCATCGGCGATCTGACCCGGGCCATCGAGCTCGATCCGCAAAATGCGAAGGCCTACGCCATGCGCGCCTCGGTGAAACTCCAGGCCGCCCCCAGTGCCGCATCCAATGCCGAGGCTAATTCCCAGGCCAATGTGGATGCGCTGAACGATGTCAACCAGGCTCTCCAGATCGCGGCAATCGACCCCGTCGCCTTGCGCGTCAGGGCGAATATCTACGAGGCGTTGACCCGCACCGACGAGGCGATCGCCGACTACCGCAACGCTCTCGCCCAGGATCCGTTTCAAGCGGAGAGCCGCGAGGCGCTTGTGCGCCTCGGCCAGGAAGTGCCGGCGGAGGAGGGGGGGATTTTGGGAGAGGAGGTGGCTGGCTGGGTGATCAAGGAGCCGCAGCCGGGGCGGTACATCGCCAGCAATCCGAAATATCCCGCGCTGAGGCCGGAGCTCGAGATGTTCGGTCAGGGCAAGCCAAAAATCCTGGAATGGAAGCTGCTGAAGGACGCGCTCACGGGCATCGGCCTGTTGAAATATTACGCGGGCGATTTCGGCGACGGGCAGGATTCGAGCCTCGAATATGTCGCCATCGTCGACACGCGCGCCAACAAGGTCATCTCCGTCGAGCCGCATGCCTGGGGCTCCGCGCCCGCCCAGTGGAACTGGCAGGCCGTCTCGGTGGTCGTCACCGACCCGGACGGGAACGCCAACGAGGTTCAACTCCGCAAGGTGCGGCAGAGAGCTCCGGCCGCCCGTGACGATTTCTGGGGCTTCGAGCGCTCGGCCGAAGGGTCGGCTCCTGCCGAAAGCAAGCGCGCCGCGCGCCGTGGCGGCGGTGGCGGTGGCGAAGGCGGCAGTAGCGGCATCTTCAACTGGCTGTTCCAGTAGAGTCCTTGCCATGACCCTGTTCCTGGCGAGCGCGCGCGATGCCGCCGAGGCCGAGATGGCGATC
>JALHTP010000336.1 GCA_022865725.1 Methyloceanibacter sp.
CCCTAATAGGATTACTGTTGTTCCATATAAATTGCTTAGAGCGTGGCTGTGCTGGCAGTCTTTGGCGGAAGGCTCTCTGGGTTCAAATTCCCTGATACGCGGGAAAATATAGGGAAATTTCGCAGATCTGATCTAACCGCGAAGCCGCAGAGCTATCGGAGTTACCGTGACATTGCCGTTGTGAACACCGTTCTAAGTGGGGCAGGATTTGTCCGTACGGCGCGATGCGCTTCGGATGCTTTATTACTACGCGGCGGGAAGGCAGACGATGAAAGTCAGTCGTCAGGGTATCATTGAGATAGCGTCGCACGAATCCATCGTAGACATGCCATATCGGGACTCCAAAGGCATATGGACGATAGGCATAGGTCACACGGCTAGTGCGGGTCCCCCAGATCCGTCTCTTATGCAGCAGGGACGCCGCGTGCCAATGAGCGAGATTTTTAGAATATTCGCCAGTGATCTTGAGGCTTTCGAGAAGCGAGTTAACAAGGCTGTAAAGCTGCCAGTTGCTCAGCACGAGTTTGATGCGCTGACCTCATTTGATTTTAATACCGGGGGAATTGATAGGGCTACGCTTGTGAGGCACCTGAACGACGGTGATAGAGCTAAGGCTGCTACCGCGTTCATGAGCTGGAGCAAGCCGCCCGAGATTATTGATCGCAGAACGAAAGAGATGCAGCTGTTCAGGTCCGGGCATTATAGCTCCGACGGCAAGTTATCCGTTTATCCAGCCGACAGTAACGGCCGTGTCCTATGGCGGCGTGGAAAGAAGGTCGATGCTCTCAAGACGCTCGATCCGAGTGTCTTTGATGATGCCCCAGAGGCTCCGCTATTTTCCGCCCCCGTCGTGCTGCGCATTGGATCCACGGGAGATGCTGTAGCGCCAGTTCAGGAAATAGTTGGCGTGGAGGCGGATGGCTGGTTTGGTCCGATTACAGAAGCAGCAGTAAAAGACTATCAGCGATCCAAAGGGCTAGTCCCAGATGGCATCGCGGGGCCGCTAACGCTCAACGCTATGAAGCTATCCTAAAGGGCTTTGTCACGTTATCGGCGTTCAGTTGCGGTGAAAGTGATACGCCGGTTAGTCGAGCAGTCCAACGGGCATTGTCAGAGTAAATTGGCTTGAGCCTCTTGGCGAGGATCCTTAGCCTTCGGCGATGCGCAATCCCTTCCGTTATTTCAACAGCTCGCCCGAGGTGATCCGCCTCGTGGTGATGATGTATATCCGCTATCCGCTGTCGCTGCGACAGGTTGAGGATATTCTGTTCGAGCGGGGCATCGACATCTGCCACGAGACGGTTCGGTACTGGTGGAACCGGTTCGGTCCGATGTTTGCGGCCGCGATCAGGAAGCGACGCCTTCATCATCGGTCATTTTCGCAGTGGCGCTGGCACCTGGACGAGGTGTTCGTCAGGATCAATGGAGAGACGCATTACCTCTGGCGCGCCGTAGATCACGAAGGCGAGGTCCTCGAAGTTTTTGCGACAAAACGCCGGGATCGCATGGCTGCGTTGAAGTTTTTGAAGCGTGCGATGAAACGCTATGGCCGGCCCAAGGCAATCGTGACGGACCGGCTTCGATCTTACGGCGCCGCGCTAAAGGTCATTGGGATTGTGGAGCGTCAGGAGTGCGGTCGCTGGCTCAACAACCGGGCCGAAAACTCACATCAGCCGTTCCGGCGACGAGAGGGTGCTATGGCGAAGTTCAGGGACATCAAAACCCTGCAGAAATTTGCCGCCGCGCACGCCTCGATCCACAACCACTTCAACCACGACCGTCACCTCAACGGCCGCCATATCTTCAGACAGAACCGTTCTGCCGCTCTGGCCGAGTGGCGTCAGCTTGCAGCGTGAGAGTCCTGACCGATCGTGGATCGGCCAGATCATGATTAGTTAGTCTGACAACGCCCGTAGAACAGCTTGCCCTGGTCCCGTCTCCGCCGACCCATCATCGCCCAGTCCTCCGTC